>NZ_JWGX01000055.1:0-316 GCF_000813075.1 Shewanella sp. ECSMB14102 | reverse complement strand
TCTTGCATAACAGGTCTTCGGTCAGTTTCATGGGTAAGTCAGAACGCAATATCACCAATTGGAAGCAATACAATCAGGCATTAGTCAACCGTGGTTCGGTTACCTTCTGGCTGGACGAGGCAGCGGTTAACGCTTGGCATTGCACAAAGCATCACGGCGGTCGTGGCCGTGGCTTTCAATTCAGCGACACCGCCATCGAAACCGCCTTGATGCTCAAAGGGATTTTTAAGCTGTCATTACGTGCGACCGAAAGGTTCATCAACTCCTTATTTCAGCTGATGAAAATACCGTTAATTGCTCCAGACTACAGCTGTAT
>NZ_JWGX01000054.1:0-45897 GCF_000813075.1 Shewanella sp. ECSMB14102 | reverse complement strand
CGCATTATAGGGAGCCTGAACTTTTGTGCAAGGGCTTTTTAAAAGAAAACTGCTGTTTTTGGCTTACTTGCTGAGAATTTGTCCTGACCTGCCACTTTTTAATCTTTATAATGGCGAAAACCATTCATTTAAGGACTTTTTATGGCCAATTCTCTCAGATCTTACCAAGGTACCAAGCCAAAGTTGGCCGAAGGCGTCTATGTTGATGGAGCTGCGGTTCTGGTAGGTGACATCTTTTTGGATCAGCACGCCAGCGTTTGGCCCATGGTGGCTGCCCGGGGTGACGTCAATCATATTCGCATCGGCAAACGCAGCAGTGTTCAGGATGGCACAGTCCTGCATGTTAGCCGTAAGTCTCCGGCCAACCCCGAAGGACACCCGCTGCTCATCGGCGATGATGTCACCATAGGGCACAAAGCCATGCTTCACGGTTGCAAGGTAGGTAATCGAGTATTAGTTGGCATGGGAGCCATTATTTTAGATGGCGTCATCATCGAAGACGATGTGATTTTAGGTGCAGGTTCCTTGGTGCCTCCCGGTAAGGTACTAAAGAGTGGCTTTCTCTATATAGGCAGCCCGGCCAAACAAGCCCGCCCCTTGACCGAGGCCGAACGCCAATTTCTGCCACAATCGGCAGACAACTATGTCCGCCTTAAAGATGAGTACCTGGCCGAGCAAAGTAGCACTGACTAAGAAAGTTATACTGACTCAGGTAACTCTATCTCACCTGAGTCATTGAAGCATTCCTGCTCAATCAGCGCCTCGGCTTCATCCTCGAAGTCGAAGCGCCACTGTTCAAACAGGCTCAGGATCTCTTGCTCTTCGAGAACAACCTTGCCACTTATTTGCTGCATACGTTGTAAGCCAACATAACAAGGAATATTGACCCCTTGCTGCTGGGCCATAAACTTGAGCCTGTTTGATTCGGCTTGCCACTGACACAAGTCGCTGAAGATGATCCCCTGATTCATGAGGCCTCTCCTTTTAATTCTTGCCGCAGACTCTCGAGTACAGGCTCAACTTTGGGCATGACACCTCGCCATAAATAGAAACTTCTAGCCGCCTGTCCCACCAACATTCCTAACCCATCCAGTGTTTTTGCCGCCCCTTGCTCGGCAGCCCAGCAATTGAACGCGGTTGTTTGTGCCGAATACATCATGTCGTAGCAATAGCTATGATTGGCAACCACGGTTACGGGAATATCCGGCAACTCACCATGTAAACTGGCTGAGGTGGAATTGATAATGAGATCATAACCCTCATAGAGTTCATTTCGCCTCAACGCCTGTAATTGCTGTGGCGCAATAGCCGCCAGCACCTCGGCCTTACTGTATGTTCTATTATAGATATCAATATGGCCGACACCGGCCGCCAACAGAGAAAGCAGACAACCCCTGGCAGCCCCACCAGCGCCGAGCAGCAAGACCTTTTTATCCTTCAGTATCAGGTAACGACTGAGATCGGCCACCAAGCCGTAGCCATCGGTATTGTCACCCCGAATTCTGCCATCATCCAGTTTAATCAGGGTATTCACTGCGGCGGCGGTTTCAGCTTCCTGACTCAACTCATCACAGAGTTGAAAGGCTTGTTCCTTGAAAGGCACAGTGACATTGGCGCCCATCCCCCCGGCAGCAAAAAAAGCCGTGACACTGCCACTGAAGTCATCGATTGGCGCCAGAATCGCTTGATAGCTTAGGTTTTGCCCTGTCTGAGCGGCAAAAGCTGCATGGATAGCGGGTGATTTACTGTGTTGAATGGGATTGCCAAAGACGGCATAGCGGTCGGTCATCTGTGCTCCAGAGCAATGGAAGATGTATCAGTCTACTCAGCGGCCCAAGGCCAGGCAAGGCTGCCGACCTATGGGGCTTTCAGTGTATACTGGCGCCAAAATCGACAACAAGATTCAACACGCAAATGAACTGGCTAAAGAAAATTCTCAATCGTAAACCCGAGGCTGAGCGGGACCCCACTCAGTCCAACGCCTATGATCTGATCGGCGGCGACGAAACGATACGCGCCATAGCCAAGAGCTTTTATCAGCAGATGCAGACGCGGCCGGATACTCAGGAACTTTTGTCCATACATCAGGCTCCGCTGGCACAATCTGAGCAGAAGTTATATGAATTTCTCAGTGGTTGGTTGGGAGGGCCTCAGCTGTATCAAGCCAAATATGGCCACCCGGCGCTTAGAGCCAGACATATGCCGTTTGCCGTTGATGAAAGAATGCGTGATCAGTGGCTGTTATGTATGAGGGCCTCACTGGAGGCCAACTTGAAGGATCCCGAACACAGGAAGGTGATTTTCAATGCTATCGCTCAGTTAGCAGACCATATGCGTAACCAATAAGCCAGATTAAGGCTTATTGGTTACCCTCACTAACTATTCGGTGAGCCAATCCCTGGGATGTAAAAAATCACTGTAGAGCCTGGCTTCGGCAGAGCCGGCTTCGGGTTCATAGGCGTATTGCCAGCGAACCAAGGGCGGCATCGACATGAGTATTGACTCGGTTCGGCCGCCGGTTTGCAGCCCAAATAGAGTTCCTCTGTCATAGACCAGATTGAACTCTACATAGCGACCACGGCGATACAGTTGGAACTCACGTTCACGCTCGCCATATTCGGTATCCTTACGCCGCTCAACAATGGGGGCATAGGCAGGTAAGAAACCGTTTCCGACAGCTTGCATGAAAGCAAAGCACTGCTCAAAGCCACCTTCATTGAGGTCATCGAAGAAGAGGCCACCGACACCGCGAGTTTCGTTTCTGTGTGGCAGGAAGAAATACTCATCGCACCATTTTTTGTACTTGGGGTATACCGCTTCGCCGAAAGGCTCGCAAATCGCTTTGGCTTGCTGATGCCATTCGCGTACGTCCTCAAGGAAGGGGTAATAGGGGGTCAGGTCGAAGCCACCACCAAACCACCAGACGGGATCGGCACCTTCTTTGCGGGCAATAAAGAAGCGCACATTGGCATGGGTAGTAGGAATATAGGGATTACGCGGATGGATAACCAGTGAAACCCCCATAGCTTCAAAACTTCGTCCGGCCAACTCAGGCCTGTGTGCCGTTGCCGAGGCAGGCATGGCCGCGCCTTCTACATGGGAGAAGTTCACCCCGGCCTGTTCAAACACGTCACCGCCGTTAAGTACCTTACTGATACCGCCACCGCCCTCGGCCCGTTTCCAGGCATCGGTAGTAAACTCAGCTTTGCCGTCCAGTCGTTCCAGTCCTTCACAAATCTGTTGTTGCAGTTGCATCAAGAATGCTTTTACCTGGTGAGAATCAGGTGCCGTCATGCTCGCTCCTTCTTGCTTGGAATTATTAGCCATTACGCAGGATCTGGCCGCTGCGAATATCTATGATGGTGGAAGGTTGGCGCTGCTGCCCCAACTCTCCTTCGATAAGGGCATCTATCTGCCCGGCAAACGTTGTTTCAATATCATTCACTGTCAGAGCCGGCGACTCACCCGCCAAGTTGGCACTGGTGGATACCAGCGGCTTGCCCAAGGTATCACACAACTCCCGAACAACCGGATGGGCCGACACCCTGACGGCAATAGAATCAAAATGACCACAAAGCAGTTGGCTCATTCCCTGACGCACCGGCATAACAAAGGTAAAAGGTCCGGGCCATTTGGCAAACGCCTGCTGCAGTTGTTCATCACTCAGTTGAGACTCGTCCAGATAGGGTTGCAACTGCCGATAGTCACTGGCAACCATGATAAGCCCCTTGTGCCAGGGACGCTGTTTAATGTCGAGAATTCGGGAAACGGCGGCTTCATTATCGGGATCGCATCCCAAACCATAAACAGCTTCGGTGGGATACGCTATGACCCCTCCATCCAGAAGCAGTTGCTTACTCCTGGCGGCGAGCAAGTGCAGCATTGAGAGTACCTTTTATAGAGACAAAGACGGCTGAGCGCCCTCGGCGACAGCGGAGGTGATTATAGTCACATATTGAGCCGGATCACAGAGTTCGCTTGTACTTACATTCCTTACGGGGACATTCCAGTCTATCGCCGGCAGCGCCCTTACGTTCTACCAGAATACCGAAACCGCATTCAGGACAAGCCTCTGCCCGAGGAGGAAAATTCACCAGAAACTTGCACTTGGGGTAGTTGCTGCAGGCATAGAAGCTCTTGCCGAACTTACTGGTTCTATGCTCAAGCACTCCGCTATTACACTGAGGACAAGGCACTTTTTCAGCCTCTTCCTGCTGATCGTGTCGCTCGATATGGGTGCATTGCGGATACTGGGTACAACCAATAAAAATACCAAAGCGCCCCGACTTGACCGCCAACTCGTGACCACACTGGGGACACTCGGAGCCGGGAATAGGCTGGGAGTCGATGGATTCGTGCTGCACCAAAGGCCGGGTGTAATCGCACGCTGGATAATTATTACAGCCAATGAAACCACCATGCTTACTGTGGCGCACGGAGAGCTCACTGCCGCACTTGGGACAAAGTTCATATTCTTTTTCGAGCGCGTGCGCCCGAGCATTAAACAACTGCTGGTCTATCTTGGCCATGACACATCTCGCTGTTAAAAGAGTTAGGCGAACATTTTACCAGCGCCACACGGATAAAGGGAGTCGAGTTGATGACCACACTCACTGAAAGACTCAGCCGGCAAGAACAGATAGTGAAATAGCCTTCACTTCAGGAAAAAGTTACATAGGTTGGAAACTGTCGTGGTCTTTTTCAGAAAGGCTTATCGCTCTCTTTTGCGGAATGATAAAAATTGAAGTATTCAGACAATGGGGAAATGAAGATAACTGCAGCCAAAAAGATTGCCCAACTTTCTGAGAATATCCTGAAAGCGAATTGAATTGATACCGGCCAAGACAGGCAATAACAGCACATATATCTTGCAGCTGCTCTTTTTGCTCAAGAATCTCAGCACATCTCGTTTGGTGCCAGAGCGATATAAAACCACTTCACATTAGCCATACTATTCGTGCTGAGATTGTCGAATGTAAACTGCCGTTCAGGAGTGTAATCGACCTTCTTCTGGTTGCTCGAAGATAAGATCTTCCATCTGCTCATAGGCAGACTCATTACCGGGCGCATTAAACAATACCATCAGAATCACCCACTTGAGGTCTTCCAACACCATAGCTGGCTCGTCCAATTCCATCACCCTATCGATAACCATTTCCCGGGTTTGCACATTCAATACCCGAATCTGCTCCAGGAACAATAGGAAACCACGACACTCGACGTCCAGTTTCTCCATTTCATCTTTGGTGTAGATGCGGAAGGAATGTTGAGTATGCCCTCTAAGGTAGGGAGTATCGCTCTCCTGCAGTTCGGCCAACCGCTCAAGCCAGGAAAGCGCCTTGATGATTTCGGACTGATGGAAACCGGCACGGGTGAGTTCTTTGGTCAACTCATCTTCGTCGACCAACATTTCAACTTCACTATGAACATAGTTTTCAAACAGATACATGAGGATATCAAACATGGCTATTTCCTCTTAAGTCTAACGTAACCACCGGGTACTGCGGCAACCCAACCTTGCAACTCAAGTTCAAGCAATTGTTCCAACACCAGATCCAACGTTATTCCACTATGCTCAACCACCACATCCAAAGGTGTGGTCTCATAATCTACACTAGCTAACAGCGTTTTAAATGGCAACTCAGAGTTCTCACTTGGTTTTATATGGTGACTCTTGCGCAAGTCTTCAAGGTGGCAGCTACATAAAGGCGCCAACTCTTCCACTATATCGGCCACCGACTCCACAAGTTTTGCCCCATTACGAATTAAATCGTGGCATCCCTGGTGTTCATCGCCCATAACTGAACCTGGAACTGCAAAAACCTCTCGACCTTGCTCTGATGCCAGGCGAGCACTGATCAGTGAACCACTGCGCCGACGAGCTTCTACCACCAAGGTTCCCATTGCAAGGCCGCTGATTATACGGTTTCGTTTGGGAAAATTCCCGGGAAATACACCGACGGAGGGCCAAAGTTCACTGATAACTGCACCATGTACTTGAATATCATCATAAAGAACCCTATGCCTTCGAGGGTAAATTTCGTCAATTCCGGTACCTAGTACCGCAATGGTTTTGCCGGTTGCCGATAAGGCTCCCCGGTGAGCTGCGCCATCTATGCCGGCAGCCATACCACTGCATACGCTGATGTTCAAGGCATCCAGTTCGGCGCCCCACTGCCAGGCAAGCGACAAACCGGCGCGGCTGGCATCTCGGCTGCCGACCATGGCCAGCGCGGGTTGCAGCAGGGTTTCAACCTGTCCTTTGACGAACAAAATCGGAGGAAAGTCAGGAATATGTTTCAAGAGAGGCGGATAAAAAGGATCGTCAGGACAGATTAGATATCTACCCTCGGCACCCTGCTGCCATTGCAAGGCTTGGTCAACTTTTTCAGGAGCCAACTCCAAGCGTTGGAGCTGTGTCTGGTTTATTGGCAAAGACTGGGGTTCATGTTCCAGCCTCTGTCTCAACTCAGCCACATCCATGTGCAAGAGTAATTGCCTTATCCGGAGGGGTCCCAGTCCAGATACCGCAGCGACAACCAGCCAATCAACCAGACTATTATGCGTCATTCACCTTTCAATAATGTGTCAGGCCTGACCAAAAGGTCATCTACCCTGACAGGGCTTTCATTCACCATGATGAGCCCGAGAGCTGTCTTGTCGAATACCTTGAACACCATTACCTGACCGCGATAGAGATCCGGCAGCTTAACGGCATTGTCTGAGCCCATCTTGGCCATCAAGTTATCGTAAGCGGAGCGTTCGGTCGGCGGTACCGGGATACCCTCGCCGTTGATCACCACCTCGGCACCGTCCTTATAGATAGAGAACACATCGCCGGGCTCAACACCTTCACGGTTGCCCCGGTCCAGATAAAACACATCCAGTTTACCCATGGCGCGAATTTTACGTTCAGATGCCAACACCTTGGCGCCCTCTAAATCACTGGCCTTGGGAATAAAGTAGGCTGACAATAAGGAGTCATCCTCTATCGCCAACACTCTGAAACCGGCTTTGGTTTCGCGGAAATTATTGAGCAACTTCACCTTGGAAATTTCACCCGATTCCACCACTCGGCCGCTGGCACTGAGGATCACTTCCTGACCCAGCAACTCGCCGCTTTCCTTATTGGTAAATTCGCGCCCGGGCTGATACATCCCGACTTTATCGCCCTGTGGCAGATTGGCCTGGATATAAATAATGTCGTCCATCACATGGTGACGGGAATCTCTTTCCCCCCCCAGCACCATAGGTTGTTCCTTGAACCACTCTGGGTCGACCACCCGGTTCTGCACCAGATAGGGCTGGATCAAAGCCAAATCCACCGCGGGAATGGCGCCACCTTTGGGCTGAGCTCTTCCGGCGGGACTCTTGCGAACATGAGGTTTATTGACCAATCTGGGTTCACCATCAATAAACACCAGCGTCAATCGATCGCCGGGATAAATAAGGTGTGGATTGGCTATCTGGGGATTGGCGCCCCAAAGTTTGGGCCAGCGCCAGGGGTCTTTGAGAAACAGTGCCGATATGTCCCAAAGGGTATCGCCTTTCTTGACCACATAAGTATCAGGGTGACCGGGTTTTAATGTCAGGGTATCTGCTGCAGCGAAGGTGCAATTAAATGTCAGTAACGCGAGTAAAATTAACCGTTTCATGGGGGCTTCCATGTTGTCTGGCTCATTAGTGAGAGCTTTTGCTGTTATTGATAGCCGCTAAGGATTAAAATTAACGCAATAGCACAAGTCAGTATAACCAACTGGCACGGATTTGACAGACTTGTTAAGAGTTTATCTATGACCCTGTTAAAAGTATTACGATTCCCCGACGAGAGATTACGCACGATTGCCCAGCCAGTGACAGAATTTGATTCTGCGCTGCAGACGCAAATCGATAATATGTTCGAGACCATGTACGAAGAAAAGGGTATTGGTCTGGCCGCAACTCAAGTCGATTTTCATAAGCAACTGATAGTGATGGACTTACAGGATGACGTTGAACGTCCAAAAGTCTTTATCAACCCCCAAATTATCAGTGCCAGCGGCGACTTCTGTAATGAAGAAGGTTGTCTGTCTGTACCCGGCATTTATGCCAAGGTGGACAGAGCCGAATTTATTACCGTGACGGCACTCGACCGAGATGGCAATGAATTTACTATTGAAGCAGACGGTTTATTTGCCATCTGTATTCAGCATGAGATGGATCATCTAAAGGGCAAGCTTTTCGTTGATTATCTGTCACCACTGAAACGTCAGCGGATCAGACAAAAGCTGGAAAAAGCGGCACGTCAGGAAGCGAAAGCCTGAATCAATCCCGAATAATTAGGATCTATTTTGAAACCACTGAAGATCATTTTTGCCGGTACTCCGGACTTTGCAGCGCGCCACCTGCAGGCGCTGCTGGACTCAGAGCATCAAGTCATCGCCGTCTATACCCGAGTGGACAAACCCGCCGGAAGAGGCCATAAACTCACCCCCAGCCCGGTCAAGGCGCTGGCGCTGGAACACGATATTCCTGTCTATCAGCCCAAATCACTGCGCAATGAAGAAGCCCAGCAGGAGTTGGCCGCTCTGGGAGCCGATATCATGGTGGTGGTCGCCTATGGCCTGATCCTGCCATTGGCAGTGTTGCAGGCTCCCCGCCTGGGATGCATCAATGTTCACGGCTCCATTCTGCCGCGCTGGCGCGGTGCGGCGCCTATCCAAAGGGCATTGTGGGCCGGGGACAAAGAAACCGGGGTCACCATAATGCAGATGGATGTCGGTTTGGATACCGGCGATATGCTGCTCAAGACCTCGCTGCCGATAGCCGATGACGACACTTCAGCAACCCTTTATGAAAAACTGGCCCAACAGGGACCGGAAGCACTGATCCAAGCTCTGCAAGGTCTGGCCGAAGGCAAGCTAACCGCCGAGCCGCAGGATGAATCACTGGCCAACTACGCCGAAAAACTCAGTAAAGAGGAAGCCCGCCTCGACTGGCATAAAGCTGCCCGCAACCTGTGGCAGGAGATCCGCGCCTTTAATCCTTGGCCGGTGAGCTACTTTGAATGCCAGGGACAAAATATCAAGGTCTGGCAGGCCGAAGTGGAAGAATCAGACGAGCAGTTTGCGCCGGGCACTGTGGTGCGCGCCGACAAGCGAGGATTAGCCATTGCCACTGCCGATGGCTTATTAGTGTTGAAAAAGGCGCAACTGCCAGGGAAAAAACCGCTGGATATTGCCGATATTCTCAACGCCAGGGGCGAATGGTTCCAGCCCGGCAAGAATTTGGCTCAAGCATCATGAGGCAGAATCTCAGAGCCCTTGCCGCCAAGGCCATCTTTCAGGTACTGGAACGGGGCATGTCCCTCTCGGTTGCCCTGCCCGAACAACAGCAGCAGCTTCACAGCGGCAAAGACAAGGCGCTTTTAGCCGAACTTTGCTATGGCGTAATGCGCACCCTGCCACAACTGGACAAGAGAGTCAGCGACTGCCTCAGTAAACAGTTCAAAGGGAAACAGCGTATCGTCCACCAGCTGCTTCTTGTGGGTTGTTACCAATTGTATTTCACCCGGATACCGGCCCATGCAGCTATTTCGGAAACTGCTGAAGCCTGTCGTCAGCTGAAGTTTGAAAACCTGGTCAAGGTAGTCAACGGCGTTTTACGCAATATCCAGCGAGACAATAGTCCACTGGCCACAGATAACCCTGTGCTGGAACACAATACGCCCAACTGGATCCTCAAGGCGCTCGCTGCTGCCTATCCGGAAAACTGGCAACAAGTGGTGCAGCAGAGTCACCAACGGCCACCACTGTGGCTGCGCAACAACCGTTTATCCCAAAGCCGTGAGCAATATCTGCAACACTTGGCTGAAGCCGAAATTGCCGCCACTCCAGGTCAGGGGGAAGACAGTATATTGCTCGAGCAAGCCTGCGATGTCACCACTCTGCCCGGCTTTAGCGAAGGCTCAGTGTCTGTGCAGGATGGTGCTGCTCAATGGGCCGCCGCCCTGCTGGCACCTCAAGCGGGCGAAACCATTCTCGATGCCTGCGCCGCTCCGGGAGGCAAGAGTTGCCATCTGCTGGAGCTGTGTCCGGACATAGAACTGGTGGCGGTCGACAACGACAACAAACGGCTGCAGAGAGTTGCCGAGAACCTGCAAAGGTTGCAACTGAATGCCAAGTTGGTGCACGGCGATGCCGCAAATATTGCTTCATGGTGGCAGGGTGGCAAGTTTGATCGCATATTACTGGATGCTCCCTGCTCGGCTACCGGCGTTATTCGGCGCCATCCGGATATCATGTGGCTGCGTAAGCCGCAGGATATTGAGGAGTTGGCCAAGGTGCAGCAACAGATATTGGATCATTGCTGGCAGTGGTTAAAGCCAGGAGGTGTACTGTTATACGCCACCTGCTCTATCCTGCCACAGGAAAACCGCGATCAAGTTGTCGCCTTCCTGGAGCGTACGCCGGATGCCCGGCTGGAAGCTATCACTCAGGCAGACCAGCCAGATGCGATAGGCTGGCAAATCTTGCCCGGACAGGACAATATGGACGGGTTTTATTACGCGCGAATCGTTAAGTCGAAACTTCAGGGATAAGACGAGGCCATGAAAATAATCATCTTGGGCGCAGGTCAGGTCGGTGGCACCCTTGCGGAAAACCTGGTGGGTGAAAACAACGATATCACCATAGTCGACAGTGACAGAAACCGCCTTAGGGCACTGCAAGACAAATATGACTTGCGGGTGGTTGTCGGTCACGGAGCCCATCCCGGCGTCTTGAAAGAAGCCGGCGCCGAAGATGCCGATATGCTGATCGCTGTAACAAACAGCGACGAATGCAACATGGCCGCCTGTCAAATTGCCTATACCCTGTTTGGCACACCAACCAAGATAGCCCGTATTCGCTCAGAGCAGTATTTGGGGATGCAGGATAAACTGTTTATCGACAGTGAAACCAAGAGTAATGAGCCTCGTACCCGGGGGGGGTTCATCATAGATGAGCTGATAGCTCCCGAGCAGTTAGTAACCGCTTACATACAACGCCTGGTAGATTATCCTGGGGCTTTACAGGTTCTGGAGTTCGCCGAAGGCAAACTGAGCCTGGTGGCTGTTCGCGCCTATTATGGTGGCCCCTTGGTGGGCAACGCGCTGGCAACGCTGCGCGAACACATGCCGAATATTGATACCCGGGTGGCGGCTATTTTCCGTCAGGGACGGCCGATTATGCCCAGGGGAACCACCATCATAGAAGCCGATGATGAAGTGTTCTTTGTCGCTGACAGTCGCCATGTACGGGCAGTGATGAGTGAGATGCAGAAGCTGGATAACAGCTACCGCAATATCATGATCGCCGGTGGCGGTAACATAGGTTTGGGACTGGCCAAGAAACTGCAGCGTAATCACTCGGTCAAGCTGATAGAACACCGTCAGGACAGAGCCGAAGCACTGTCAGAAAAGCTGGAAAATACCACGGTATTCTGCGGCGATGCTTCCGATCAGGAACTCTTGATGGAAGAGCATATAGATCAAACCGATGTGTTTATCGCCGTCACCAACGACGACGAGGCCAATATCATGTCAGCGCTATTGGCCAAGCGCATGGGCGCCAAGAAAGTGATGGTGCTTATTCAGCGTGAAGCTTATGTCGATATCGTTCAGGAAGCCAATATCGATATCGCCATTTCGCCGCAGCAAGCCACTATCTCGGCCTTGCTAACCCATATCCGTCAAGGGGATATCTGTAACGTATACTCACTGCGTCGGGGTGCCGCCGAAGCGATTGAAGCCATAGCCCACGGTGACTCCAGCACCAGTAAAGTCGTAGGTAAACAGATAGGCGAAATCAAGCTGCCGCCTGGCACTACCATAGGTGCCATAGTCCGCGATGATGAAGTCTTAATGGCCCACGATAAAACAGTTATCGAACAGGGAGACCATGTCATTCTCTTTCTGGTGAACAAGAAGTTTATCGGTGAAGTGGAAAAACTGTTCCAGCCGAGCGCGTTTTTCTTCTAAGGCTCTGGCCATGCTGAATTTTCGCCCACTGCTATTCATCCTAGGCCTGTTTTTATCCATGCTGACGGCCTTTATGTTTATTCCACTCTTCTTCGCTCTGTTTTACGGTGAAGAAACAGTGGCAGCCTTCATGGCATCGGCACTGGTCACAGGCACAATCTCCAGCCTTTGTATGCATAGGGGCCAGGGACAAAAACTCAATCTGAATATCCGCGACATGTTCCTGCTGACCAGTCTCACCTGGTTTATCGTCAGCCTATTCGCCGCCATGCCTTTTACCCTGTATCACGGTATTGGCTATACCGATGCCTTCTTTGAAACCATGTCGGGGATCACCACGACAGGATCCACAGTATTATCCGGCCTGGATAGCATGGATCACAGCATTCTCGTCTGGCGTTCGCTGTTGCAGTGGCTCGGTGGCATAGGCTTTATCGTGATGGCGGTGGCCATTCTGCCGTTTCTCAACGTGGGGGGAATGCGGCTATTTAGAACTGAATCCTCAGATTGGTCCGAGAAGGCCATCCCTCGCACCCAGAGCTTGGCCAAATACCTGTTTCTGGTTTATCTGGGACTGACAGTATGCTGCGGTTTGGCTTATCACCTGGCAGGGATGAACTGGTTTCAGGCGCTGAATCATGCCATGACCACACTCTCCACTGGAGGCTACTCGACTTCGGACAGTTCCATGGCGGCCTTTCCCGAAGCAGCGCACTGGGTCGGGGTGGTATTCATGGCTGCCGGCGGCCTGCCGCTGCTGATGTTTGTCCAAAGCCTGCAGCAACGTAGTATCAAGGTGTGGAATGATGCCCAAGTAAAAGGCTTTATTCTTTTTCTGCTGCTGGTGTCTTTCTCTCTGGCCTATTGGCTCTACAGCTCGCGGGAAATAGCTTTTATTGATGCCCTGCGGCTCTCGAGTTTTAACGTAGTTTCCGTGGTCACAACCACAGGCTATGGTCTGACTGACTACGGCAGTTGGGGGGCACTGGCAAATATCGCCTTTCTATTCCTGATGTTTGTCGGCAGCTGCTCAGGTTCAACCTCCGGCGGTATCAAGATATTCCGCTTCCAGATAGCCGGCGCCATCATGCGTGAACAATTGAAGCAGCAGTTTCATCCCAACGGTATTTTCCGCGAGCGCTACAACAACCGACCTATCAACGAAGAAATTGTGCGCTCCCTGGTGACCTTTGCGCTGCTGTTTATGCTGGTTATCGTGATGCTGACACTGGTGTTGGTGCTTTGTGGTCTGGATCCTATCACCAGCCTTTCCGGCGCAGTCACGGCAGTGACCAATGTCGGCCCAGGACTCGGCCCGGTTATTGGCCCTGCAGGCAACTTTTCCAGCTTGCCGGACTTGGCCAAATGGGCGCTGTCGATAGGCATGTTACTGGGCCGCTTGGAGATCCTTACCGTTGCCGTATTGTTCCACCCCAGTTTCTGGAAGTACTGAAAACCCCTCTATAGGTGAATATTATTCAACTGTAGATAATCGGCTTGTAAGACATACATACGTTTGACATCCGAGTATTGGCCGTTGATAAAGATCTCCTGTACCAAATGGCCTTCCTCTTTAAAACCGCACTTTTGATAGAGCTGCAACGCCTTGTCATTCTCCAGTGCCACATGCAGATAAACCTTGTATAGGTTAAGTATGGTAAAGGCGTAATTGAGCGCCTTGTTGACCATAGGTCTGGCATAACCTCGCCCCTGAAACTCCGGCGCTATAATGATCTGAAACTCGGCGTTACGATGAATGTCATTGATCTCCACCAACTCAACCAGGCCTATAGTCTGCTGCTGAGCATTTTCTGCGATAAAGCGTCGCTCCGTCTTGTCATGGATATGCTTGTTGTAGAGCTCTTCAAGCTCATCAAACGACTCATAGGGCTCTTCAAACCAATAAGCCATAATAATGCGATTGTTATTTAACTGATGAATAAATCTCAGGTCTGTTCTTTCCAGCGCCCGCAGGCGAATCTCACCGTCATTCATGACACCTCCTAAAAGTCATACAATAAAGCCACCCATATTAAACGGGCAACAGGCAAACAAAGCTTGCCTTGCAGTCTTTTCCACACATACAAAAAAGCGCAGTACCATGACTGCGCTTGGAAAACATCGGCTCTATCAGGATGCCAAATCACTCAAATACTCGGCATAGCGCTTTACATCTTCCCAGTCCGTGTAGTCGATAACCGTCTTGGGATCGGTTGGGCCGCCGGTCATCTTCATGATCAACCGGATCATAAAGCTATCCAGCCAGCCCCAAGAGGGGTAGTCCACCTTACCAGCGATAATCTTCACATCCTTGGGTTTCCAATCCGACAGAGCAATAAACTTCTGCAGATACTTGTTGTTTTCCGGTATTCGTTTCTCCGGTTTGCGGGCCACCACATTAACAGAGAAAAAGCTGAGCCCTTTTTCTGTCAACACCTGTTGGTGTTTGCTGCAAAAAGCGAACACACTCTTGTCGTAGGTGCCATAAAGCACACAAGCACCGAGTACCACGGCATCATATTTTTGCCAGTCGATGTTTTCCGCCTCGGCCGCAGCCAAATCCATGCTGTCACACTCATGACCCAACTGCTGTAGTCTTTCAGCTATACAGCGACTGATCTTGGCAGTGTGGCCACCACGGGAAAAGTAGAGCACAAGAATGGATTTCATAAGTTCGCCTATTGAGTGTCTGTAACTTAAATTGTGTGGCTTGTCGCCCAGATAGAACAAGTTGAGAGATCACATAATCGGCTTCAACTCTTAAGAATATTGCCGCAAATCGCGCTGAATCGGTAGTTTTCAGGCTAGAATTGCGATCCAGATAAAAGACTGATGATTGTACTCATCCCCCTATTCAATTAGAATAACCTAATCAAAAGGCGAAGAGGTTCCAAGCTGATGCAAAAAGATATTGATATCGCAGCCATGCTTTCCAATGCGGAAAATGCTGCCAAATGGCTCAAGGCCATCGCCAACCCTTATCGCCTGATGATCCTCTGCCTACTGTTGGATCAGGAGCTGAGCGTTACTCAATTGAATGAAACGGTTCCGCTGAGCCAATCTGCGCTGTCACAACATCTGGCAGTACTGCGCGCCGAAGATCTGGTGGCAACCCGCAAGAGTTCGCAGGTTGTTTACTACTCGCTCAAGAATCAACAGGTCACCGAGGTCATTTCTATTCTGCACCGTAAGTACTGCGCTTAGGGAAGGTGCGAACAAGTCCCATGTGTGCTCTGCGTCGGCTTACGGGCCTGGATGCAAGGCATGGTTCGCAGCAAATGGCCCTAGTCCTTTGCAAGAAGCACAACACAGCAGGCAGGCCTGTAAGCCACGCCCTTAGGTCTCAAAGCTCGGCAAACTCGGCAGCAAACGCTTTCACCCGCTGCCAATCGGTAAATTCATAAGTACCGCTGATATCAGTTGGCCCCTTGGTTATCCACATGATCAGCCGAATCATGCTACGGTCAAATAAGCCGTAGTTAGGATAGGCTATCTTGCCGGCAAACACGCCTTGCAACTGTGGCTGCCACAGGGATAACTGCAAAAACTTCTGCATATAAGGGTTGGTTTCCGGGGTATTCTTTTCCGGCTTACGAGCGACTACATTGACGGTAAAGAAGGCATTCTTCTTGGCATTCAGCAGCGCATGGTGGTGGTTGACGAAACGGTACAGCTCCGGCCTATGCTTACCATAACGTATGCTGGCACCCACAAGGATTTTATCGAAAGTCTGCAAAGGCTCAGCTTCCGCCTCAGCCAACGATACCATAGAAACTGTCTCACCCACTTTGCTCAATTCATCGGCCATCATCTGGCATATCGCCTTGGTCTGGCCATCAACGGTCGAATAAATAATCAGAGTTTTGCTCATCAGTTCTTCCAGAAAGTCGGGGTAAACAACACCAATAAGGTAAAAATTTCCAAGCGCCCAAACAACATGGCAACCACAAGCACATACTTGGCGCCATCACCTATGCTGGCGTAATTGCTGGCAACTTCACCTAGGCCAGGCCCCAGGTTGTTAAGGCAAGCTGCGGTGGCGCTGAAGGCCGTTATCGCATCCATTCCCATGGCCATCAGGATCAGCATACAGATGACAAATACCAGCGCATAGGCGGAGAAGAACCCCCAAACAGCATCTATTACCCTATCCGGCAACGCCTTGGAACCGATACGAATGGAGAACATGGCCCTGGGATGAATTAGACGCTTAAGCTCGCGCGAGCCCTGCAACAGCAGTAACACCACGCGGATAACCTTGATACCGCCGGCTGTAGAACCACCGCTGCCGCCGATAAAGCTGGAAAACATCAACAGAATAGGCAGAAACAGCGGCCAAACATGGAAGCTCTCGGTGCCAAAACCGGCTGTGGTGGAAATGGATACCGCCTGAAACAGCGCATGATCCAGAGTTTGTTCCGGTGAATCATAGATACCCGAGTGATACAAAGTGGCGAAACAGATGGCAGTCAGCAGTAACTGAATAGCGATAAGCGCCTTGAATTCAGCATCACGAAAATAAACCTTGAAGTTGATCCCCCGGCGGGAAAACGCTGCGAAGTGCAGGCTGAAGTTCACTGCCGCAATCAGTAAAAATACCACGCAAATCAAATTGATGGTCGGGCTTTGAAAATAGCCCATGCTGGCATCATGGGTGGAGAACCCACCAATAGCGATAGTAGAAAATGAGTGACTGATGGCATCGAAGGCACTCATACCGGCGAGCCAATAGGCGCCGGCACAGGCCAAGGTCAACATCAGATAGATATACCAGAGCGTCTTGGCGGTTTCGGCAATCCTGGGGGTCATCTTGGAGTCTTTGACGGGCCCGGGGATCTCAGCCCGGTAAAGCTGCATCCCCCCAATCCCCAACACCGGCAGAATAGCTACCGCCAACACAATGATCCCCATGCCACCGAGCCATTGCAGGAGGTGACGATAAAAGAGTATCGCCTTTGGCAGGTTATCCAGGCCGACTATCACAGTGGCTCCTGTGGTAGTCAGCGCTGAAAAAGACTCAAAAATACTGTCGGCTAACGACAAATCCGGCTGTTTCGATAGTAAAAAGGGCAAGGTACCTATGGCACCAAGTACGGTCCAGAACAGCACCACGATCAAAAAACCCTCTCGGGTCTTGAGTTCTGCCTTATGGTGGCGATTGGGATACCAGAGCCAGAAACCGATAAATAGACTGATAAAGAAGGCTTTGATAAAGGCTGTACCACCGCCGTCTTCATAGATAAGGGCCACCAATGCCGGGGGCAGCATAGTGATGGAGAAAAGCCCTATCAGTAACCCGGTAATACGGGTAATCGTTCGGTAATGCATGCCGCTTTTCAATCAGTCCATTAGCCAATAAAAACTCAGCATTGTCGCACAAGTTATCAGAGTGTTCACTGTGAAAAATCTATCTTTAGTTGTCCTTGGCTCATGGGAGCCAACTCTTTATTGATACTCTCGGTAACAGATAGGGGCACGGCCAGTGTCAGGCGAATATTGTCAGTAAACTCCCGCTCTTCTATCAACACATCGAGCCTCTGCAACAGATGTTCGACATCGGGCAGTTGGTCGTAACGGCAAACCAAACTGCCTTTTTCCCTGAGCATTTTGGTCTTGGTCGCCAGCCGAGGCATCATCTGCTTGAGCCCACTACTGTAGGCACGAACCAGCCCACCCACACCCAACTTGGTGCCGCCATAGTAACGCACTACAACGGCGCCAATCTCACCTATGCCAGCACCCTGCAAGACCGCCAACATAGGGCGACCGGCACTACCACCCGGCTCGCCGTCATCACTCGACCCCATGGCCGACAGCCCCTTGGGTGCACCACAAATAAATGCCTGGCAATAATGACTGGCACCGGGATAACGCTGCTTTATCTGTTGTAGTTGCTGTTTAAACTCTTCCGGCGAATGGCAGGGAAATACCAAAGAGATAAAGCGGCTATGCTTTATCTCCTCTTCATATTCCAGCTCTTCTGCCGCAATGGGATAACTTTCAATCAATGAGACCTGACTCTCGAGTCATATTTTCGTTACTATGGGCGTGGATTATGACATTGTCTTCAATACGGATCCCACCAAACGGGTGTAAACTGGCTACCAGATCCCAATCCACCAACGCCTTGCGGCCATCTTGCCTGAGTGGCGCCAACAGGCTATCGATGAAGTAAAGTCCTGGTTCTATGGTTACTACATGCCCGGGCGCCATAGTCCTGGTGCAGCGCAGAAACGGATGCTCCTCAGGAGGGGCCACATGGGTGCCGCGTTCGTCATTGAAGAAACCACCGACATCATGCACCTGCAATCCCAACATATGCCCCAGCCCGTGAGGGAAAAAAGCCCGGGTAATACCCTGCTCCAGCAGCATCTCTTTCGAGCCTCTGGCCAGGCCGACTTCAAGTAACAGAGTCGCCAGCTGTTGATGAGCCAGCAGATGCAGCTCAGTATAACGTTTGCCGGGTCGCAAGTGTTCAATCAGTTGAAGCTGCAGTTGATTCATCGCCTGGATAAGATCGTGGAATCGATTTTTTTCAAAAGCATAGGTACGGCTGATATCGGCAGCATAGCCGTGGAAAGAGGCTCCGGCATCGATCAGAAAAGACAACCTCTGCTGTGGGCTTTCATGCTCCAACGCAGTGTAATGCAAAATAGCGGCGTTTTGGTTGAGGGCTATAATATTGCCATAGGGAATCTGATTCTCCCCTTGTGCTATGGCACTCAAGTATTGCTGCTGGATTTCAAACTCACTGGCACCACTGTAGAAGGCGTTCTTGGCCGCGCGATGGCCCTTGACCGCAATACGATTGGCCTGACGCATACATTCCAACTCGTAATCTGTCTTACAGGCACGATAAAAGTGCAGGTAGCTCATTACAGCTTCAGGGTTACAGTTATTAAACCCGAGCACAGAAGCCACTTCCAGGTGTTCACCTATATAGGCCCAGTGACCTTCGGCCACAGGCAGGAGCTCTGCCACCTTATCGGCCTTGGTCAAAATACGGATATCAAAGCTGTCACACCAGAAGCTTTGCGGCAGATCTGTCACCTTGTGCCAGAAGTCTTCGGGACGGTAAAAGATCAGCACAGGCTTGTCGCGACCATTGACCAGCAGCCAACAATGAGGCGTTTCCAGTAAAGGCACCCAGGCCTTGAAATGGGGGTTCACCTTGAAGGGGTAATCGATATCGTCCAGAAACTGCCTGTGGGGTTGACCCGAATGAATTGCCAAACCAGACAGTCCCTCACGAGCACAAATCTCGGCAACCCTTTGATTAAGAGTGTTTATATGTGATTGATAATGCTGAGCCAGTTGCATAATAAGCCGTTCCTGTTATCTGAAATCAAGGTTCCCCTTGCCATTGGACGCTGTTCACAGTTACAACAAAAGCCAATGTGCAGTGTATCACAAAGCTGAAATTTGCAGCTAACCGACAAGCAATTAAACGATCGTTTAAATTGGGTGTTGTATTTTTCCTTTTTTCGAAGCACACTGAGCAACAACTGGTCAAATGATGGCCTGAGCTGCCCTACTCCTAAGCAATAAGGATGCAAGCAATGATCTACCAAAATTCGATGATTCAAGTTGAGTTACTCGAGAATAATATCGCCCGCCTTTGCTTCAATGCCGAAGGATCGGTAAACAAATTCGACCGCGCCACCCTGACCTCTCTGGATGAGGCGCTGGACGCCATCAAAGCAGAATCCAGCGTTAAGGCACTGCTGCTGACATCGGCCAAAGCTGCCTTTATTGTCGGCGCCGACATTACTGAGTTCCTTGGGTTGTTCGCTCAGGAAGATGAAGTACTCTTGTCATGGTTGCAGCAAGCCAATGCGGTATTCAACAAGCTGGAAGACATGCCTTTCCCAACCGCTTCTGCCATCAATGGTTTTGCCTTGGGCGGTGGTTGCGAAACCATATTGGCCACAGACTTCCGCATTGCCGACATCAATGCCCGAATCGGCCTGCCGGAAACCAAGCTGGGGATCATCCCTGGATTCGGTGGCACAGTGCGCCTGCCCAGAGTGATAGGTGCAGATAATGCATTGGAGTGGATCACCACAGGCAAAGACCAACGCCCGGAAGCCGCTCTCAAAGTCGGCGCAGTAGATGCCGTCGTGGCTCCAGAGCAACTCCAGGCCGCAGCACTACAGATGCTACAGGACGCGCTGGCGGGCAAACTCGACTGGCAGAGTCGCCGTCAACGTAAACAATCGCCACTGACACTGCCCAAGCTGGAAGCCATGATGTCGTTCACCACAGCCAAGGGTATGGTGTTCTCTGTTGCCGGCAAGCATTATCCGGCGCCAATGGCGGCGGTTAACGTAGTGGAAAAGGCAGCCGGTCTGGGGCGTGAAGAGGCTTTATTGGTAGAACATCAAGCCTTTATTCAACTGGCCAAAACAGATGTGGCCAAGGCGCTGATCGGCATCTTCCTCAATGACCAACTGGTCAAAGGCAAAGCCAAGAAGGCCGCCAAACAAGCCAAAAATATAGAACAAGCCGCGGTATTGGGCGCAGGCATTATGGGCGGCGGTATCGCCTACCAAAGCGCCAGCAAGGGTACGCCGATTGTTATGAAAGACATAGCGCAGAAGGCGCTGGATCTCGGCCTTAACGAAGCGGCCAAGCTACTGACGGCACAGGTAGAGCGTGGTCGCTCCACCCCGGCCAAGATGGCCAAAGTACTCAACAACATCACCCCATCACTCGACTACAGCGCCGTCAAAGACGCCAACATAGTGGTCGAAGCGGTAGTAGAACATCCCAAGGTTAAGGCGACTGTGCTGGCCGAAGTCGAGCAGCAGCTAGCTGCCGATGCCATCATAGCGTCCAACACCTCAACCATCTCTATTAACCTGCTTGCCAAGAGTCTGAAAGATCCTTCCCGCTTCTGCGGCATGCATTTCTTCAACCCTGTGCACAAGATGCCACTGGTGGAAGTGATCCGTGGCGAACACAGCTCGGAAGAAACCATCTCCTCTGTAGTGGCCTATGCCAGCAAGATGGGCAAGACGCCGATTGTGGTCAACGACTGCCCCGGCTTCTTTGTTAACCGGGTACTCTTCCCCTATTTCGCCGGCTTTAATGGCCTACTGGCTGATGGTGCAGACTTTATCGCCGTCGACAAGGTGATGGAGAAACAGTTTGGTTGGCCTATGGGCCCGGCTTATCTGCTGGATGTAGTCGGTTTGGATACCGGCCATCACGCCCAGGCTGTCATGGCCGAAGGCTTCCCGGACCGTATGGGCAAAACAGGCAAAGATGCCATAGATATCATGTTTAACCATGAGCGCCTGGGGCAGAAAAACGGTAAAGGTTTCTATCAGTATTCTGTGGATAAGCGTGGTAAGCCGAAGAAAGACAAGGATCCTGTCAGCTACGAATTACTGCAGGCCGAATTCGGTGAACTCAAGGAGTTCAGCAGCGATGAAATCATCGCCCGCACCATGATCCCCATGATTATTGAAACCGTACGCTGCCTGGAAGAAGGCATAGTAGCCACCCCGGCTGAAGCCGACATGGGTCTGGTATATGGTCTTGGCTTCCCACCATTCAGAGGCGGTGTGTTCCGCTATCTGGATACCATGGGCGTTGCCAACTTTGTCGCCCTGGCTGACAAATACGCCCACCTGGGGGGACTCTACCAAGTGACCGATGGCATGCGTGAACTGGCAGCCAACAACGCTTCTTACTATCAGGCCTAATTTGCGGAAAGGATTTTAACCATGAAACAAGCAGTTATCGTAGATTGCATTCGTACACCCATGGGCCGTTCCAAGGCTGGTGTATTTAGAAATGTTCGTGCAGAGACACTCTCTGCCGAGTTGATGAAAGCCCTGCTGGTACGTAATCCCCAGTTGGATCCCGGCACCATAGAAGACGTTATCTGGGGCTGTGTGCAGCAGACTCTGGAGCAAGGTTTTAATATCGCCCGTAATGCCTCTCTGCTCGCGGGTATCCCCAAGCAAGTTGGTGCGGTTACTGTAAACCGTCTATGTGGCTCCTCCATGGAAGCCATTCACCAGGCAGCCAGGGCCATCATGACAGGCATGGGAGACACCTTCATCATTGGTGGTGTTGAACATATGGGTCATGTTCCCATGAGTCATGGGGTCGACTTCCACCCTGGCTTGGCAACCCGGGTTGCCAAGGCTGCCGGCATGATGGGACTGACGGCGGAAATGCTCGGTCGCATGCACGGTATTAGCCGTGAAATGCAGGATGAGTTTGCCGTGCGCTCGCACAAACGTGCGCATGCAGCCACAGTTGAAGGCCGTTTTGCCAGAGAGATCCAGGCTATCGAAGGCCATGATGCCAGTGGTGCCTTGATCAAAATCGATTATGACGAAGTGATCCGCCCTGAAACCAGTATGGAATCACTGGCAGGCCTGCGTCCCGTGTTTGACCCGGCCAACGGCACTGTTACCGCTGGTACCTCTTCGGCCCTGTCAGATGGCGCATCGGCCATGCTAGTGATGGAAGAAGAAAAAGCCAAGGCGCTGGGACTGCCTATCCGAGCTCGCATCAAGTCGATGGCGGTTGCCGGTTGTGACCCATCAATCATGGGCTATGGCCCGGTTCCAGCTACACAAAAAGCACTGACTCGCGCAGGCCTTAGCATAGCGGATATCGATCTGGTTGAGCTGAACGAAGCCTTTGCCGCGCAGTCTCTGCCTTGCGTGAAAGATCTAGGTCTTATGGAGCTGGTCGATGAAAAGGTTAACCTCAACGGTGGTGCCATCGCTTTGGGTCACCCTCTGGGTTGCTCGGGTGCCCGTATCTCCACCACATTGATCAATCTGATGGAGAGTAAAGACGCGACTTTGGGTCTGGCAACCATGTGTATTGGTCTCGGCCAAGGTATTGCCACTGTATTTGAGCGTGTCTGAGTAAATATCACCAACACAGAGAGCATCATAGAGAAGCTGCCCTTCTCAATGAAAAACCGCTTATTCCTTAAGCGGTTTTTTTATGTAAAGCTGTTTGTCCCCATCACAGAGATAATCCTTTAATTAACCTGATGTCCACAAAGACAAGGTCAGCTCGCTGACAATAAAGCGCTTTGATTAAATGTGAAGCTAGAACCAAGTACTGAATAACAAGTTGAACCATGTTCCACGTGGAACAATGCGATAGAGCACAAAAAATAGCTATCAACTTGGTTTGACCGCTGCCTTGGAGTAATATTAGCCACTTCTGTTGTTCTCGTTGTAAGAGGTTATATGAGTCAGGTCTTTGCCAGTGCCCAACATCAACTGGATGCTTTAGGTTTGAGGTGTCCGGAACCTGTCATGATGGTTCGTAAAAAAGTCCGTCATATGGCCGAGGGCGAAACTCTGCTCATTATCGCCGATGATCCAGCTACCACAAGAGATATTCCCAGCTTTTGCCAGTTTATGGACCACACCTTGGTAGCCAGTCAAACGGATGACTTGCCTTATCAATATTTAATTAAAAAAGGTCTCTAACCTAACCCTCTCACCAGGAAGGAACCTATGATTACCCTGCTCGCTATCGCCCATAAAAAGCAAAGAAACGCGCCGATGGATTTGTTGCCCCAGGCCGAAGTCAGTTTGGCTCAAGGTGTAGAGGGCGATGTTTTTGGTAAACCAGGAAAGCGTCAGGTAACGCTGTTATCTCAACAACAGTGGCAACAAGCCTGTACTCAATTACAGACAGAGCTACCCTGGACGTGCCGCAGAGCCAACTTGCTGCTGGATGGTCTGGAGTTTGCACCTGAGTTGGTGGGTAAATACCTGAGGATTGGTGAACAACTGGTGCTTGAACTTACCGGAGAAACTGACCCCTGCGGCAAAATGGAGCGAGCATACCCAGGGTTGGAAGCAGCATTAACGCCTGGTTGGCGTGGTGGCTGTACTGCCAAAGTGATAAATCCTGGAAACATCAAGCCTCTGGACCCGGTTCAGTTACTCGATAGCTGGCCAAATCGCAACTTAGACTTATAAAAAATGGAAAACTAATTGATACAGTATTGAGGTTTTACTGTTAACAAATTTGTGAGATAACAGACAGTCGGTAACCGATAACTAAAATAAGGCCGCTGTCATGTTGAGACCTAAACTAACCCCTCTGTACACAGCTGTTTCATTGCTCTTTTCAGCTTCGGCATTCAGTGACGATCACGCAACCAAGTGGGACGTCAATGCCCCACAGAATGCTCCCCTAGAACAAGCCAAAATTCAGGTCTCTGAAGGTACCTGGATGAACCTAAGCCTGAGCCCGGATGGCAAATACCTGGTGTTTGATCTGCTGGGTGACATCTACAGAATTCCCGCACAGGGCGGCGAAGCCGAACCTTTAGCACAAGGCATAGCCTGGCAGATGCAGCCCGTCTACAGCCCAGATGGCAAATACATTGCCTTTACATCGGATCAAGATGGCGGCGACAACATCTGGGTAATGAATGCTGACGGCAGTAATCCGCGTCCGGTAACCAATGAAACATTCCGCCTGCTCAACAGCCCGGCCTGGAGCCCTGATTCCCAATATCTGGTGGCGCGAAAGCACTTCACAGCCAGTCGCAGTCTAGGAGCCGGGGAAGTCTGGCTTTATCATATTGCCGGTGGCGAAGGAGTTAAACTCACCGAGCGGCCAAATGATCAGAAAGACTTGGGTGAACCCGCCTATTCCCCGGACGGCCGATATATCTACTTCAGCCAAGATGCCACCCCAGGCAAGACCTTTCACTACTCCAAAGACTCGGTCAAAGGCATATACAAGATAAAACGCTACGATACTCAAACCGGGGATATCGAAGTGCTTGTCGAGGGCACTGGTGGCGCCATCAGACCTACTCCGAGCCCGGATGGCAAACAGTTGGCCTACATCAAACGCGACGGTTTTCAGTCAACCTTATACCTGTTGGATCTGGCTTCCGGTAAAGAGCAAAAGCTCTATGGCGACCTTGACAGAGACATGCAGGAAACCTGGGCGATACATGGTGTTTATCCCACTATGGCCTGGAGTCCAGATAGTGCAGAGATCTATTTCTGGGCAAAAGGCAAAATCCACAGACTCGAATTGGCATCCAAACAAACGGCAGAGATCCCATTCAATGTCACCACAGAGCTTGCTGTGCAACCGGCGGTGCGCTTTAAGCAGGACATAGATCAGCAGCAACTGGATGTCAAAATGCTGCGCATGGCTCAGGTATCGCCAGATGGAACCAAAGTCATCTATGAAGCTCTGGGAAAAATCTGGATAAAGCAGCTGCCGGACGGCAAACCGAAGCGCCTGACCCGTTTGGATGACCGGGTGGATGAGTTATTCCCTCAATGGTCCCGTGACGGTAAGCGAGTGGTGTTTACCACATGGAATGATCAGCAACAAGGCAGCGTTAGAACCATCAGTGCCCGAGGAGGAAAAACCACAACACTGACCCAAGAGCCGGGGAAATATATTGAGCCCACCTTCTCTCCCGATGGCAAGCAAGTTGTGTTTCGTAAAATTGCCGGTGGCTATATTACTCCAAAAACCTGGAGTCAGGATCCCGGGCTCTACCTGGTTGACAGCAATGGTAAAGGACTAAAGAAACTCTCAGCTCAGGGCTTCCAACCACAGTTTGGTGCCGACAATGACAGAGTCTACTTTATCGAGAGTGGTGAAACGCCGCAACTAGCCTCAATAGCGCTTAGTGGTTTCGATAAGCGGGTACACTACACCAGCAAACACGCCACAGAATTCAGGGTATCTCCCGATGGTAAGCAACTCGCATTTGCCGAACGTTTCCGGGTTTGGGTCACCCCCTTCGCCAAGCATGGTGAAACCGTTGATATCGGGCCTAAGGCGACTAATTTGCCGGTAACACAGCTCAGTACCCGTGCCGGTGAGAGTATCAGTTGGGGCGCCAACAGCGATCAGCTCTATTGGACCCTTGGCCCAGAACTCTATCAAGTGAACCTGGATAACGACTATCGAGAGAAGAATGCCAAGGACAAGGTCCAAGTTACTGAGATTGGTTTTCAGACAGAGATGGATGTTCCACGTGGAACAATCGCTTTCGTCGGCGGAAAGATCATCACAATGGAGAATGATAGGGTCATAGATAAAGGTGTGGTGTTGGTGAAAGATAACCATATCCAAGCCGTGGGTGAAGCCGGCATGGCTATTCCGGATGATGCTATGCTAGTGGATATCTCAGGTAAGACACTGATGCCGGGTCTGTTTGATGCCCATGCCCATGGCGCTCAAGGTGAAAGCGAAATCATCCCCCAGCAGAACTGGCAGTTATATGCCGGCTTGGCCTTGGGGGTTACCAGCATCCATGATCCCTTCAATGACACTACCGAAATTTTTGCTGCCAGCGAGCAACAAAAAGCCGGAAAGATTGTTGGTCCGAGGATATTCTCTACCGGCACCATACTCTATGGAGCCAACTTACCAGGCTACACCAGTCACATAGACTCATTGGATGATGCCAAATTCCACCTCGAACGACTTAAAAAAGTCGGCGCTTTCAGCGTCAAGAGCTATAACCAACCCAGGCGCAATCAGCGTCAACAAGTCATAGCCGCGGCCAGAGAATTGGAGATGATGGTGGTTCCAGAGGGAGGAAGCCTGCTGCAGCATAATCTCACCATGATTGCCGATGGCCACACCACAGTGGAACATTCCCTGCCGGCCGCAGCAATCTACGACGATATTAAGCAATTCTGGAGCCAAACCCAAGTAGGTTACACCCCCACTCTGGTGGTGGCCTATGGCGGCATTTCGGGTGAAAACTATTGGTACGATAAGACAGATGTCTGGGCTCATCCACGATTGTCAAAATATGTTCCTGCCGATCTGTTGCGGGCTCGTTCCATGAGAAGGCCTACCGCACCGGATGAACATTACAACCACTTCAATGTAGCCAGAGTCGCCAATGAGGTGAATCAATTGGGGATCCATCCCAACATTGGTGCCCATGGTCAGCGTGAAGGCTTGGCTGCTCATTGGGAGATGTGGATGTTTGCCCAGGGCGGTATGAGCAATATGGAAGTGCTGAAGACAGCGACGCTTTATCCCGCCAAGACCTTCGCTATGGACCATCAGCTTGGTTCAATTAAGCCGGGCAAATTAGCCGACCTTATTGTTATCGACGGTAACCCACTAGAGGACATTAGGGTCACAGACAGAGTCACTCATACCATGGTCAATGGCAAACTCTATGATGCCGAAACCATGAATCAACTCAATGGTGATAAGAAGCAGCGCCAGCCCTTCTTCTTTGAAGAGATTTAAAAAAGATTAAACCCGACGTAAATACGGAAGGATGTTCCACGTGGAACATCCTTTTATTTTATAAGCAGTAGCAGTACCAAAGCTAACAGTAGATAGCTAACAAAGGCCGGCAACAGGAAACGGATGAGTGTAGGCATGATGGCTTGTTTGCCAAAGCTAAGTCTCAGTAAAGTATCACCCACCCGAACGGCCCACAAGTTCACCAACGCCAGAGTTGGCAATGTAAATAGCGCTCCAATAAACACACTTACGCCATCACTAAGCGCCAATAATCGACCAAAAACAAATGCGATAAACATCCATAATAGCATGCACAATGGTAGATAGATTATCGTCGCAAAGGGCCCGGGCCCTGGACCCGAACTGAACAGCGCCAGCAAAAAACGGCGACGCCGGGAAAACTTAATCATGGGGATAACAACAGCAATCCAACAAATGATCGTTGACCATGCCAACAGCCTGCATAAAGGCATAGCAAATCGTCGGGCCACAGAAGTTAAACCCCAGTTTTTTCAGCGCCTTGGACATCGCCTCCGACTCGGGTGTTTGAGCCGGAACCTGAGTCAGGGTTTCAAAGCGATTCACTTTGGGTACCCCGCCGACAAAACCCCAAATAAATTCTGAAAAATCATTACCTTGTTCCACAAATGCCAGATATGCCTTGGCGTTTCGAACTATGGAATTCACCTTGGCTCTGTTGCGCACTATCCCTGGGTCTTGCAGCAATTCATCTATTTTGGCTTGGTCGAACCCGGCAATGACTTGGGGATCAAACCCGGCAAAGGCACGTTCATAGTTAGCCTGCTTTTTGAGTATGGTCAGCCAAGACAGTCCCGCCTGCTGACCATCGAGACAGAGCTTGGCAAACAGTTCTTTGGCATCGTACACCGGCCTTCCCCACACCTTGTCGTGATATTCCTGATAGAGAGGATCATCAGTCACCCAGCCACAACGAACTATATCCATTACTCAAAATCCCTTAAATCGCTAAATCCGATAAAAAATAACCTACATAAGCCTATATCGACAAGGTATAATCGAAACCATTTTCTATTAATAGCTGACAGCAGTAGATATGACGACGAAACACGACGTGAAGACATTCCAGGGTTTTATCTTGACCCTGCAAGAATACTGGGCGCAGCAAGGTTGCGCCATAGTTCAACCCCTGGACATGGAGGTCGGTGCCGGCACCTTCCATCCACAAACCTTTTTGCGTTCATTGGGCCCTGAGCCGATGAGCAGCGCGTATGTCCAACCATCGCGCCGCCCTACCGACGGCCGCTATGGTGAAAACCCCAACCGTCTTCAGCACTACTATCAGTTTCAGGTCGTATTGAAACCTTCACCGGATAATATTCAGGAGCTATACCTCGGCTCACTGCAAGCCCTGGGTGTAGACCCAAGTATCCATGATATCCGTTTCGTTGAAGACAACTGGGAATCACCTACCCTGGGGGCCTGGGGCCTGGGCTGGGAAGTTTGGCTCAACGGTATGGAAGTCAGCCAGTTCACCTATTTCCAACAGGTTGGTGGCCTAGAGTGTAGCCCGGTAACCGGCGAAATCACCTATGGTCTAGAGCGTCTTGCCATGTATATTCAAGGCGTAGACAGCGTCTATGATCTGGTGTGGACCGACGGCCCAATGGGAAGGATCACCTATGGTGACGTGTTCCACCAAAACGAAGTGGAGCAGTCAACCTACAACTTTGAACATGCCGATGTCGACTTCCTGTTCGGTCTGTTCGATCAGTGCGAGAAAACCTGCCAGCACCTGCTTTCACTGGAAAAACCTCTGCCTCTGCCCGCTTATGAGCAAGTTATGAAGGCTTCACACGCCTTCAACCTACTCGATGCCCGTCACGCCATCTCTGTGACCGAGCGTCAGCGCTATATCCTGCGGGTGCGCACCATGGCCAAGGCGGTAGCCGAAGCTTATTACCAGGCGCGTGAAGCCCTGGGCTTCCCAATGTGCAAGTGAGGTAGAACTAATGAATTTTGACAACTTACTCATAGAGATAGGTACAGAAGAGCTGCCACCAAAAGCCCTACGCACTCTGGCAGAATCTTTTGTAAACAACTTCTGCGAAGAACTGGACAAGGCCGAACTCAGCTATAGCAAGGCACACTGGTATGCCGCTCCGCGCCGCTTGGCGCTCTACATAGAGCAACTGGCTCTGGCACAACAGGATAAAGTGGTTGAGAAAAGAGGCCCAGCGGTCAGCTCGGCCTTTGATGCCGAAGGCAAGCCAACCAAGGCCGCCGAAGGCTGGGCCCGCGGCAATGGTATCAGCGTTGCCGAAGCCGAGCGTCTGGTGACAGACAAGGGTGAATGGCTGCTGCACCGAGCCAAGGTTGAAGGTGTGACCACTGAAAGCCTGATCCCGTCCATGGCTCAACACGCTCTGGACAAGCTGCCGATCCCCAAGCCTATGCGCTGGGGCAGCAACAAGACTCAATTTATCCGCCCCGTGCACACAGTTACTATACTACTGGGCGACAAGCTGGTAGCCGGTGAGCTGCTGGGTATCAATTCAGCGCGTACCATTCGAGGTCACCGCTTTATGGGTGAAGCCAGCTTCGAGCTGGATCATGCCGACAACTATCTCAGCAGCTTGAAAGAGCGCGGTAAGGTGATTGCCGACTATCAGGCCAGAATAGATATCATCAAGACAGACGCAGAAAAAGCCGCTGCCAAGTTGGGTGGCCGTGCCGATATCGCCGATGAACTGCTTGAAGAAGTCGCCTCCTTGGTTGAATGGCCTGTGGTACTGACAGCGGCTTTCGAAGAGAAGTTTTTGCAGGTACCCGCTGAAGCCCTGGTCTACACAATGAAAGGCGATCAGAAATACTTCCCGGTATTTGATGGCAACAATAAACTGATGCCCAACTTCATCTTTGTGACCAATATTGAGTCCAAAGATCCGGCGCAAATCATTGCCGGAAATGAGAAAGTTGTCCGCCCTCGCCTGGCCGATGCCGAATTCTTCTTTAACACAGATAAAAAGCAATCACTCGAGTCCCGCATTGCCAGCCTGGAAACCGTGGTATTCCAGAAGCAATTGGGCACCCTTAAAGACAGAGTGGAGCGTATCTCCTGTGTGGCCGAAGCCATTGCGGCCAAAATCGATGCCAACCAAGCCGATGCCAAGCGTGCCGGTCTGTTGTCCAAGGCCGATTTGATGACCAATATGGTCATGGAATTTACCGACACTCAAGGCACCATGGGCATGCATTACGCGCGCCTCGAAGGCGAAACCGAAGCGGTTGCCCAGGCATTGGAAGAACAGTACAAGCCCAAGTTCTCCGGTGATACTGTGCCCACAGCGCCGGTATCCTGCGCTGTTGCACTGGCAGAGAAGCTGGATACCCTGAGCGGGATATTCGGTATCGGCCAGGCTCCTAAAGGCGCTGCCGACCCCTTTGCCCTGCGCCGCGCGGCCATAGGTGTACTGAGGATCATTGTTGAGAACAAACTGCCACTGGATCTGGTCGAGCTGATTGCCTACGCCATCAAGGCCCACGGCAGCAACCTCAGCAATCAGAACTGCGCCGAAGAGGTGCTGGAATTCCTGATGGGCCGTTTCCGCGCCTGGTATCAGGATAAAGGCATCAGTACCGATGTGATTCTGGCGGTTCTGGCCCGTAGACCAACTCGTCCGGCCGACTTTGACAGCCGTATCCAGGCCGTCAGCCATTTCCGCAGCCTGGAGCAGGCTGCCTCTCTGGCCGCTGCCAACAAGCGGGTTTCCAACATTCTTGCCAAGGTTGAAGGTGAATTGCCAAGCGAAGTCGATATGACTCTGCTGCAGGAAGATGCCGAGAAAGCCCTGAATCAAGTTCTGAGCTCACTTCAGCCACAACTTGACCCCTTATTTGCCAAAGGGGAGTATCAACAGGGATTGACCCTGCTGTCGACGCTGAAAGAGCCGGTAGATACCTTCTTTGAAGATGTGATGGTAATGGCCGACGATGAAGCGCTGCGTCGTAATCGTCTGGCACTGCTGAATCAACTGCGAAATCAGTTCCTGCGGGTGGCCGACATATCACTGTTGCAGTGATGGCTGTTGCTGTAATGGCAAACCGATAAAAAACGCGCCGAAAAGCGCGTTTTTTTCATTTTATTTCAAGCAGTTGCTGGTGCCATTGTTCAAACATTCCCCGGCTGATATTGGCTTCTTTCAACAAGGCGTCCAGCAATTCCGGAGGCAACTTATCCTCTTCCACCAGCATAGAACATTCACTGAGCAGATTGGCTTGCCAAATCAGCTGGCTTAAACGATTTTCCGGCTTGACACCGACATTGGCCAAAGGTTGCAGTACAGTCTCAAAAGCCTTGGGCAACTGCCAACAACTCACCAGCAGACTACTCAATGACAAAGAGCGCGCCGTCATCACCTGACGGAACAGCCAGGACTTGGGCTGCTCACCAGGCTCGGCTTGAATAAAGGCATCGAGCAGTAGTTTGAAGATGGCTATCTTGCCAACATCGTGCAGCAGCCCCACCATAAAAGCAGTATCAGGTTCTTCGGTTTCCAATTCTCCGGCCAGGAAAGCCACCTGCAGTGAATGGCGCCACAAATGGGCCCCAAAGCGGCGAAAGTAGATGGGTTTGATATCTATCATCTCTTTCATCATGCAGGTGGTCACTATCCGTCTCAACCGGTTGCTGCCCAGTTGAACCAAAGCCTGCTGAAGACTGGTTATCTGCCGCTCGCTGCGGCGAAAAGCCGCCGAGTTACAGATGCGGATCACCTCGGCACTCAACACGGGATCTTGTTGAATAAGCGCGACTATATCCTGATTATCAAATTCAGGATCGCTGAGTTTACTGTCCAGCTCCAGCATTCGGCCAGGGATCTGCAATACAGAATCGGCAATCTGCTGCGGTGAGGCCAGAGCCAGCTCAATGTCGCTCATGACCCGCTTTTCGAGTTTATTGGCTACGCCACCGCTATTTTGACTGCTGACGGAGAACAGTAAACTGTAAAATAGCGCCGTAGCATCAACGGAGGTCACCAACTCATCGCTCTCGGTGGCTGTCTCCCGGGAGCGGCTCAAGGTTTTCCGCTCATGCTTGATATTGGGCGGTGCTTCGTTGAAGCTTTTCGGTCGCTCTACTTCAACCTTTTCCCTGAGATTAAACAGTTTCCTGAAGAGTCTTATCAATTGATTTCCTGCGCAATTATTCCCCCCAAGATGGTTCAGTATAATCGCTATTTAACAAAGTAAACGCGGCGAACATCCAATAAAAAAGGAAGGCCTGAAGCCTTCCTTTTAAAGATAATAAGCAGTTTGATTAAATGTCGAGGTTAGCCACGTTGAGGGCGTTGGCCTCAATAAAGTCGCGTCTTGGCTCAACCTGATCGCCCATCAGAGTGGTAAACAGCTGATCAGCGGCAATCGCATCTTCAATGGTAACCTGCAACATGCGACGGCTCTCTGGATCCATGGTGGTTTCCCATAGCTGCTCAGGGTTCATTTCACCCAGTCCTTTATAACGCTGGATATAGAGACCGCGCTTGGACTCGGCTATCAGCCAGTCAAGAGCTTCAACAAAACTGCTGACCTCTTTAACCCTCTCACCGCGTTTAACATAGCCACCGTCTTCAATCAGATCACAGATCTGCTCACCCAGCTTGGCAATGCGCTCATAATCGCTGGAATGGAAGAAGTCATAACCAAACAGATAATGGGTATCTATGCCGTGTTTGCGCACAATGAGCTGCGGCAGATACACCTTACGCTCAGGATCCAGCACAGTTTCCATCTTGTAGATCACGCCGCCGTTCTCTTCATCTTCAAGATCCTGCAGCAGCCCGTTGCACCAATTGGTCATAGCGGCTTCGTCGGCCAACATTTCGGCTGTCACCCGTGGACGATACAGCATGCGGTTGGTCACATTGGTTGGATAACGTTTTTCCAAGCGCTCAATGATGGCTTCCACTTCACGATATTGGTAAACCAGACGCTCCAGGCCTTCACCAGACATAGCCGGTGCATCCTTGGATGGATAGATGCTGCCGCCATCCAAAGCCTGAGTGGTCAAGTATTCAGTCAATGCCGGTTCATCTTTCAGATATTGCTCCTGCTTGCCTTTTTTCACTTTGAACAAAGGAGGTTGAGCAATATAAACAAAGCCACGTTCGATCAGCTCTGGCATCTGACGGAAAAAGAAGGTCAACAGCAGCGTACGAATGTGCGAGCCGTCGACGTCAGCATCCGTCATGATGATGATGTAGTGGTAACGGGTCTTGTCCGGATCATATTCATCACGGCCGATACCACAGCCAAGGGCGGTGATAAGAGTGGCCACTTCCTGAGAAGACAGCATCTTGTCGAAGCGAGCCTTCTCTACGTTAAGAATTTTACCCTTGAGTGGCAAAATAGCCTGGTTCTTTCTGTTTCGGCCCTGTTTGGCACTACCGCCGGCCGAATCACCCTCCACTATGTAGATTTCAGAAAGACCTGGGTCTTTTTCCTGACAGTCTGCCAATTTACCCGGCAAACCACCTAAATCCAAAGCACCTTTACGGCGGGTCATCTCGCGCGCTTTTCGGGCCGCTTCACGGGCGCGGGCAGCATCGATAATCTTGCCAACAATCATCTTGGCATCGGCTGGGTTTTCCAGCAGATAGTCATTCAGCTTCTCACCCATGGTCTGTTCCACGGCGCCTTTGACCTCACTGGAAACCAGCTTGTCTTTGGTCTGGGAGCTGAACTTAGGATCCGGAACCTTCACAGATACCACCGCGGTCAGACCTTCACGGGCATCGTCACCTGTGGCGTTGGTCTTGCCCTTCTTGTTGAAGCCTTCCTTCTCCATGTAGTTGTTCAGGTTACGGGTCAATGCCGCCCGGAAACCTGCCAAGTGAGTACCACCATCACGCTGGGGAATGTTGTTGGTAAAACAGAAAATGCTTTCCTGAAAACCGTCGTTCCACTGCATTGCCACTTCGACAGTAATGCCATCTTCCCGCTCTTGAGAAAAATGGAAAACATCCTTATTCACCGGAGTCTTGTTGCGGTTCAGGTATTCTACGAAGGCCTTGATACCGCCCTCATAATGGAATAACTCATCTTTGTTGTCGCGCTCGTCAACCAGACGAATACCCACGCCGGAGTTCAGGAATGACAGTTCGCGAATACGCTTGGCCAGCAGCTCATAATGAAACTCGGTATCTGTAAAGGTTTCATGGCTGGGCCAGAAACGAATTTCAGTACCTGTCTTAGTCGCTTCACCGATTTCCTTGATAGGCTCTTGCGGCTCACCATGTTTGTAAAACTGCTCATAAACCTTGCCATCGCGGCGAATAGTCAGTTGCAGTTTTTCCGACAGTGCGTTAACCACGGATACACCTACACCGTGCAGACCACCGGAAACTTTATAGGAGTTGTCATCGAACTTACCGCCGGCGTGCAGCACTGTCATAATAACCTGAGCTGCCGATACTCCTTCTTCAGGGTGAATGGCAACCGGAATACCACGACCATCATCTTTTACAGAGACAGAACCATCAACATGAATGGTGATCACTATGTCACTGCAGTGGCCCGCCAAAGCTTCATCGATAGAGTTATCGACGACTTCGAATACCATGTGATGCAGACCCGTGCCATCGTCGGTATCACCAATATACATCCCAGGTCTTTTACGTACCGCATCAAGGCCCTTAAGGACCTTAATACTCGAAGAATCGTAACTGTTCTCTGACATATTATTCTCTCATCGGTTATTCAATGACCGTTACCCGCCCCTGTTCCACCTGAAAAATTCGGCTGGGGGGCGTGCTTAATGAATCTGATATTGCCGCCGGGTCAATCGCAGTGACAAACACTTGCGCCCCGGTTTCGCTCAACTGCCGCAGCAATAACTTCCTGTGTTTCGCATCCAGCTCTGACGGCAGATCGTCGACCAGATAGATACTATTCTTATCTATTTGTTGTTTAAGTAACTTTCCCTGTGCTATTCGTAATGCACACACCAACAACTTCAGCTGACCACGAGACAAAGCATCCTGAGCAGGCAAATTACCCACTCTGAGTCTCAAATCAGCTTTATGGGGGCCACTGACAGTGTGCCCCATGGATAGATCCCGGGAATAAGACGCCTGCAACAGGGCCGCAAACTCAGTTTTACTATCCCAACCACGGGTAAAAGAAACCTTGATATCAACCTGTGGTAGAAACTCCCCGATTATACCCTTAAGTAGTTCATTTAACGAGTCTACATATGCCTTTCGTATCTCAGTGACCAACTCGGAGTAACGGACAAAATCCCGGTCCCAGAATGCGATTTGCTGATAGGCAGCACCATCCTTAAGTAACTGATTACGCTGTTTAAGGATTCTTCTTACATTAACCCAAGCCTGATAAAACTGCGGATCACAATGAAAGGCGCCCCAGTCGATAAACTGACGCCTGGCCTTAGGGCCTTCAAACAGCAGCGAAAAGCTCTCTGGAGTTATCACCTGGATCGGAAGAGTGTCGGCCAGCACAGACAGGCGCTTTATCTTCTCGCCATCCATTCTGACCTCGGTTTCGCCGCTGCGAAACCGTCGCAGTCCCAACTTACTGTCACCGGAGGGCAGGTTCAAATTGGCAAACAGGGTCAACTGATCCTGTTGGTTATTGATCACCCTCTGAGACAGATGACTGCGAAATGAACGTCCCATCCCCAGAAAGTAAATCGCCTCCAGGACACTGGTTTTGCCACTGCCATTTTGGCCGTAAATAAGATTCAGCCCAGTGCCGGGAAGCAGTTGGGCTGAATCGATATTACGAAAAGCTTGGATATTGAGACGAGTTAGACTCATTTAAGGCCCAAAGTCGCCCCTAGAGGCGCATCGGCATCACCACGTACATGGAGTCTTCCTCGACGTGGTTTTCAATCAAGGCACTGGAGTTACCGTCACTGAGGGTAATCCTGACTTCGTCGGCCTTGAGGCCATTGAGCACATCCAGCAGATAAGAGACGTTGAAGCCAATTTCAAGCGGCTGACCGGCATAATCCACATCGATGATCTCTTCGGCTTCTTCCTGCTCCGGGTTATTGGCGGTAATCTTGAGTAGCGCATTTTCCAGCTGTACCCTGACACCGCGGAATTTCTCATTGGACAGGATAGATGCCCGCAATAGTGCTTGCTTAAGCTGATTGCGACTGGCCAGCACTATCTTGTCACCACCCTTGGGCAATACCCGACGATAATCCGGGAAGCGGCCGTCCACCAGCTTACTGGTGAACACTGCGCTGGCGGTGGTAGCACGAATGGCGTTATCACCAATGGCAATATGGATATCCTGATCTTCACTGTCCAGCAGGCGAGCCAGCTCCATCACCCCTTTACGAGGCACGATCACCTGATTTTCCGGCAAAGAGGCTGCTATCTCTCTGTGGCTCAGAGCCAAGCGGTGGCCGTCTGTTGCAATGGCGCGCAGTACATTACCCTCGGTTTCCAGCAGCAAGCCGTTGAGGTAGTAACGCACATCCTGGTTGGCCATGGAAAACTGAGTAGCATCTATCAGTGACTTGAGTGTGCCCTGCTTGAGGCTAAATTCGATGGCAGGCTGGAAACTCTCGACATTGGGGTATTCTTCTGCCGGTAGCGTCGCCAATGAGAAACGGCTGCGACCGCTGCGAAGCAGCCACTTGTTTTCCTGCTGTTCGATTTTGATTTCGCTCTGCTCAGGCAGAGACTTGACGATATCGAGCAGTTTCTTGGCCGGCACTGTGGTGCGACCTTCCTGCACTTCGCCACTCACCTCGGCACTGCCGACCAGTTCCACCTCAAGATCTGTACCCGTCATCTTGAGTGAGTGATTGCTTACTTCCACCAGGAGGTTTGCCAGAATGGGCAAGTTATGGCGTCTTTCCACCGCGCCACTGACCAACTGGAGCGGCTTTAATAGGGCATCCCTATCGATCGAAAATTTCATGGTCCTGTTCCCTGATTAAGAAGATAAGGTTCTAATCAAGTTGGCATAATCTTCTTTAATGTCGTGACTCTCTTCCCGCAGCTGCGCAATCTTGCGGCAAGCATGCAGCACAGTTGTATGGTCACGGCCACCAAAGGCATCACCTATCTCAGGTAAGCTCTGATTGGTTAATTCTTTAGACAATGCCATGGCCATCTGCCTCGGTCTCGCCACACTGCGGGAACGGCGCTTGGACAGCATATCGGCCATCTTGATCTTGTAGTATTCAGCCACTGTTTTCTGAATGTTGTCTATAGTGACTAATTTTTCCTGCAGAGCCAAGAGGTCACGCAAGGCTTCGCGCACAAAATCAATGGTTATTGGCCGACCGGTAAAGTTGGCATTGGCGATAACCCGGTTCAATGCCCCTTCCAATTCACGCACGTTGGAACGTAAACGCTTGGCAATGAAGAAGGCCACTTCATCCGGCAAGTTGATCCCGCTCTCCTGCGCCTTGCGCATCAAAATGGCGACCCGGGTTTCCAGCTCCGGCGGCTCAATGGCCACGGTAAGACCCCAGCCAAAGCGCGACTTGAGTCGATCTTCCACACCATCGATCTCTTTCGGATAACGATCCGATGTCAAAATGATCTGGTGATTGCCCTCAAGCAAGGCATTAAAAGTATGGAAAAACTCTTCCTGGGATCTATCTTTATTGGCAAAGAACTGAATGTCATCAATAAACAGGGCATCTACGCTACGGTAGTAACGCTTGAAGTCTTCAATGGCATTATTTTGCAGCGCTTTGACCATGTCTTGAACAAAACGCTCGGAATGCATATAAACCACTTTGGCGTTGGGATTATTCTTGATAATGCCGTTGCCTACGGCGTGCAACAGGTGAGTCTTACCCAGACCGGTACCGCCATACAAAAACAGAGGGTTATAGGCACCACCCGGGTTTTCTGCCACCTGCAATGCGGCCGCCTTACCCAGTTGGTTAGACTTACCTTCAACAAAGTTGTCAAACTGGTAAGTGGGATTAATATTACTGCGATAACTGTGGTTTACAGCCGGTTCAGCAGCAGTGTTAAAGGTTGCACCTTTACCGGCTGCACTCTTGGGCGCGCTGACAGACGCCTTGGTCGCAGTTGGGGCCTGTACCTGGGGCTTGGCCGACGGACGGCTACCAATATCAAACCTGAGTTTCGGTGCATCATTGCCCAAATGCTCAGTAAAAAACTGATTGATAATGTTGAGATATTTATCTCTAACCCAGTCAAGCACGAACCGGTTGGGCGCATAGAGCACCAGGGTATCCCCATCCATTTCGGCTTGTAACGGTCTGATCCACATACTGAATTGTTGAGCAGAAAGCTCATCTTGTAGTCGTCCGATACATTGCTGCCAAAGTGAAACCGCCACGTACTTATCCCCAAAAGATCGCCTCGAAAGGAGGGTATTCTATAGTGAGATCTGAATAATCGCTATCCTTTAAGTGTAATTATCCCCAGGCAGATCCCAACAGTCAGATCTGTCGGATCCAGATCGATCCCCCAGGATCCGCTATTTGGCGAGACGGTTAAAATCCCGCTTTATAAAGCGATCCACCCTGATCTATAATCAACACCCGCCGATCTGCCAAGATATTAATGGATCCACAAGATGTAGTGTCCGTACACAGAGTTATCCACATCTTGTGGTGACCTCTGCTCAACAGATCGCGAAAATGCCGAGATAAATTACCTTGAGAGGGGCTGCACGTGTTGACTGCCTTGACTAAAGTGATTACAATTCGGCCTCTTTTTTGCCCTTACCTCAAACAGAGATAAGGTAAATTCACTAACAAAGACGGATTGCCATCATGAGTAAACGTACTTTTCAACCTAGCAACCTGAAGCGCAAGCGTTCTCACGGCTTCCGCGCTCGTATGGCTACAGCGAACGGCCGTAAGGTACTGGCTCGTCGCCGTGCCAAAGGTCGCGCTCGTCTGTCTGCTTAATTGCGAGTAGACAACTAGGTGACTCGTTACACCTTTACGCGGGAGTTACGCTTGCTAACTCCCGCGCAATTCAAAACCGTATTTACCAACCCCATTAAAGCCTCCTCAGCTGAAATAACCCTGCTTGCTGTACCCAATGAGATGCAACATCCGCGTCTGGGACTCACAGTGGCCAAACGCCATGTAAAGAGAGCCAATCAACGCAATCGTATCAAGCGGGTGATCCGGGATAGCTTCCGCCTCAATCAACATGATTTGCCACCACTGGATATTGTAGTGCTGGTGCGCGGCGGTGTGCTGGATATGGATAATGAACAGCTCAGAAAGCTGGTAGAAAAGTTATGGCGCAAACTCAGTCGCCGTTTCAATGGCTGATAATTAAGGCTATCAGAGCCTACCAACTCCTTATCAGCCCTCTGCTGGGGCCTCGTTGTCGCTTTAATCCAACCTGCTCTCACTACGCCATAGAAGCGGTGCGAGTGCACGGAACGATTAAAGGGAGTTGGTTTGCAATCAAACGCATATTAAAATGTCACCCTTTACATCCGGGCGGCAGTGATCCCGTCCCCCCTAAAAATGACAGGTGTAATAAATAGGCTATGGAATCTCAACGCAATTTACTGCTTATCGGCTTGCTGTTTGTCAGCTTCTTGCTGTGGCAACAATGGCAAACCGATAAAGCACCCAAACCCGCTGTAACTGAAAATACAGTTGCCACTTCCGTTCAAGAGACAACTCACAGCGCTGACGTTCCGGTTGCCGAATCAGGCATGCCAGAAGAAACAGCCGTGGCGTCCAAAGATCTTATCAGAGTCACCACAGATCAACTGGATGTGCTGATCAACCCTGTCGGCGGTGACATTGTTCATGCGGCTCTGGTTTCTCATAAACTGGAGCTGAACAAAGACGAGCCCTTCGTCCTGTTGGAACAGAAGCCGGGGTTTGTATACATAGCCCAGAGTGGCCTGATGGGCAGCGGCGGTACAGACAGTACCAAGGGCCGTGCTACCTACTCAGCCAGCGCCAAAGAATTTACTCTTGCCGATGGTCAGGACACACTGACTGTTCCATTGAGTTACACAGCAGCAAACGGCGCCAAGTACACCAAGATCTACACCTTCCACAAAGGCCAGTTTGCCGTAGACGTTGATTACAAGATTGACAACACCACATCTGAGCCACTGCAGGTTCAGATGTACGGTCAGATAAAACAGACCATCAAGCCTTCAGACAGCAGCATGATGATGCCTACTTATCGTGGTGCGGCCTTCTCAACTGCCGATATCCGCTACGAAAAGTATAACTTTGAAGATATCCAGGAAAAGAACCTGGAGAAGAAGACTGAAGGTGGCTGGGCCGCCATGCTGCAACACTACTTTGTGTCAGCCTGGGTTCCACCAAAGAATGAAACCAACACCATATTTACCAGAGATAGTTCAGGTACCGCCAACATTGGCTTCATGGGCGAGAAAAAGACCGTTGCCCCAGGCACTGAAATGACCCTGAGCGCCGACTTCTACGTAGGTCCAAAGGATCAGGCCGCCCTGTCCGAGCTGTCTGACACCCTTAACCTGGTTGTGGATTATGGCTTCCTCTGGTGGCTGGCAGTGCCTATCTACAAGCTGCTGATGTTCTTCCAATCCATCGTGGGTAACTGGGGTGTGGCCATCATACTGATCACCCTGACGGTACGCGGTATTCTATTCCCGCTGACCAAGGCGCAATACACCTCTATGGCCAAGATGCGTAACCTGCAACCAAAACTGCAGGAGCTGAAGGACAGATTCGGTGATGATCGCCAGAAGATGGGCCAGGCCATGATGGAGCTGTACAAGAAGGAAAAAGTGAACCCTATGGGTGGCTGTCTGCCTATCTTGCTGCAAATGCCTATCTTTATTGCCCTTTACTGGGTACTGATGGAAGGCGTGGAACTGCGTCATGCGCCATTCATGCTGTGGATTGACGATCTGTCGGTACAGGATCCTTACTACATCCTGCCGCTGCTGATGGGTGTCTCCATGTTCCTGATGCAAAAAATGCAGCCAATGGCACCGACCATGGATCCTATGCAGCAGAAGATGATGCAATGGATGCCGGTCATCTTTACCGTATTCTTCCTCTGGTTCCCATCCGGTCTGGTACTCTACTGGTTGGTGGGTAACATAGTTGCCATTATCCAGCAGAAGATTATCTATGCCGGCCTGGAGAAAAAAGGCTTAAAATAAGCCGATTTCGGGTCAAATGATCAAGGGCGGCCTAAGGGTCGCCTTTTGTTTTTTATAAATACGTTTTCAAGGGTTAATGCAGTGACAACAGATACTATCGTGGCGCAGGCCACCGCTCCAGGCCGCGGTGGTGTAGGCATAGTCAGAGTTTCAGGGCCCAAGGCCCAAGCCGTTGCACAGGCATTGCTGGGCCATCAGCCCAAGCCAAGATATGCCGATTACTGTGACTTCAAGGGAAGTCAAGGAGAAGTGCTGGATCAGGGTATAGCCCTGTTCTTCAAAGGCCCCAATTCTTTTACCGGTGAAGATGTGCTGGAACTTCAGGGCCATGGTGGTCAAATCGTCATGGACATGCTGATCAAAAGAGTCCTGGAAGTCGAAGGACTCCGCTTGGCACGCCCGGGGGAATTCAGCGAACAGGCCTTTATGAATGACAAGCTGGATCTGACCCAAGCAGAAGCGATAGCCGATCTTATCGATGCCACCAGCGAACAGGCCGCCAAGAGCGCCCTGCAATCACTTCAGGGCGAGTTTTCCCGCGAAGTGCATGAGCTGGTGGAACAGGTTACCAACCTGCGCCTCTATGTCGAGGCCGCCATCGACTTCCCAGATGAAGAGGTAGACTTCCTCTCTGATGGCAAGATTGCCAATGCCCTTTATCGCATCATAGATAAACTGGACTTGGTACAAGCCAGTGCCAAACAGGGCGCCATCATCCGCGAAGGGATGAAAGTAGTGATAGCCGGCCGCCCCAACGCCGGTAAGTCCAGTCTGCTCAACGCCCTGGCGGGAAAAGAGTCGGCGATTGTCACCGAAATAGCCGGCACCACAAGGGATGTATTGCGGGAGCATATCCACTTGGATGGCATGCCGCTGCATGTCATAGACACCGCCGGCCTGCGCGACACCACTGACACAGTGGAACAAATAGGCATAGAAAGAGCTTGGGCCGAAATCGCCACCGCCGACAGAGTGTTGTTTATGGTAGATGGCACAGAAACCCAAGCCGTTGATCCTCATGAAATCTGGCCTGACTTTATTGATCGCCTGCCGGAAAACCTCGGCGTCACTGTGGTACGCAATAAGGCGGATCTGACCGGTGAATCGCTGAGCCCCAGCGAAGAGAAAGGCTATGACGTCTTTAGGATCTCAGCCAAAACCGGGCTCGGGGTCGATGCGCTGAAACAGCACCTCAAAAACTTGATGGGCTATCAGAGTAACCTGGAAGGCGGTTTTATTGCCCGTCGTCGTCACCTGGAAGCCTTGGAAGTCGCCGGTGAACATCTACAGCAAGGCAAAGTACAGCTGGAAGTCTATCAGGCAGGTGAGCTGCTGGCCGAAGAACTGCGCATGACTCAACAGGCTCTAGCCGAAATCACCGGCCAATTCACCTCGGACGATCTGCTGGGGAGAATTTTTTCCAGCTTCTGTATCGGGAAGTAAAGCGGGCAAATAACGGAAAATAACAGCAAACGATAGCAGATAACCCACTAATTTTATTAGTACGTCATTTGCCGTTTGTTGCCAAATCTAGCCCCCAGTTGGGCCCCATGACATGCTACTCGCACTGATTGGGGCCCAAGTGGAGTCTAAAATGAAAATTTCCATTGAAAAACGAACACTTAGAACTGACGGCACACGCTCACTACGCCTAGTTTATGACTATGGCTACACCACAAATATACAAGGTGAACGCCAAAATAAACGTAAACGCAGCTAAGAAACCTTAAACCTGTACGTTCACGACAAACCTAAAACACCCACCCACTTATAAATATCTTCGTCTGCCAGCTATGGTACAAAGACCTGTCAGAGCAACAGCCAGAGTAAAGTCATCTGCAATTATGTGGTCTATTTCCCTACGTAACCAACGGGTTAACCTCACCGTTGATGACAGTACAATGTAACCGGCTGCGAAGGTTCAGTGGGTTACTTTTTGTCAGAGCGGAGCACCAGCTCCACACGGCGATTCAGCCGCTGGCCTGCTTCGTTGGCATTGCTGGCAACGGGGCTGTACTCGCCATTGCCATGGGCTGCTAATTGGCTGGCGGGGATCAGGTATTGCTCGGTGAGCTGTTTTATCACTGCCGCCGCTCGGCGCTGTGACAGGCTCTGGTTATAGCGGTTGTCGCCCTTATCGTCGGTGTGGCCGACCACGTAAAAATCCAGCTTCGGGTGCTGCTTAAGGTAGCTTGCCAGTACTTCCAGCACTGGCTTGGACTCTGACAGCATCTGGTCACTGTCGTAATCGAACAGCAGGCCTTCCAGAGTAGCCTTGCCGGATTGGGTAATGGCCTTGGTGAGAGCATCGAGGTCAATGACAACCCTGTCATCTTTCAGTGCCGAAAGCTCCATCACTCGCACAGTGGTGTCTGCCGGCGTGCCATCGTAGCGGCCCTGGGCATAGATATCGAAATACACATCACCACCAGGGCGGCTCAGTTTAAATAGCTGATAGTCCTGCCATTCATCGGTGTTAACATCCTGATGTAACCCCATGGACTTTATCAATTCGGCATCGTCACCACAGGCTTTACCCTCGCAATGGAATACGGACTCAGCGGCCAGCTTGTTGGCTGCGGCGGCGTAGTTACTGCTGATTTCAAACAGCGAGTATTCCTCTGGCATCCGATAACGTATCTCGGTGAGTTTGGCATTGAGTGGCTGGGTCTGATAACCGGCTGCAGATATGCCGACAATCACAGGGACTTGGGTAAAATTGGTTTGCTTGTAGCGACTAATGAAACTGCCGGGCATGCGGCCAAGCAGCGGATGATCTGCCGAGTCCTGACTATCTTCACTGCGTCTATCTTTTATCTCCACCTCTTGTGGAGCCTGCTGTAAAAACGCCGGGTTTGCCTCAATCAGATCCAGTGGCTCGGGAATACTCTCAAGGGTCACAAGCTGTACCTTGGTGTAACGGTCCTCACGGTGAAAAGCATAGATGACGCTGTAAACATCCCCGCTGGAACCTGTTAGTTTTGCCGCCACGTATGCGCCGAGATAACTGGTATCTACGGTTATCCTAGGTGCCAACTGGTCCCTTAGGACATAGGGATCACCACAGGCTTCCTGCTGGCATTGAAACACTATCTCAGCATTTATTTTTTTAAGTTGTGCCAAATAGTTATTGATAACAAGCTCCAGCGTATAGCTGTCTGGGAGCTCGAAGCTGTGTTGAGTCAGTTTTCCTGACACAGGCAAAACGGAGAGCTTGTCTCCATCAACGGCAGTAATGAGATCAAATGGCGTAAAATGAATGCGTTTTTCTGCGGGATATTTGGCATCAGGGAAAGTGCCGAAAAGCGTACTGGCAGAGGCACTGAAGGCAGTAACAACCAAAAATACTGCACTCAATAAAGTATTTTGTCCCATAAAAAAATCCTTTTCAGCGGGCGAATCTTACTTTAGCGTATTAATTAAGAGAGTAGGATGATACGATAAAACAATTAAAGTGTCAGCCTTCGTATTTGTTTCAGCTGAATATTACCCGAGAACTATATGAATATACGAAATGGATATACGAACTCGCACCAGTATACGCCTGGAGGGAGAGGTTTTTGACTTACTGCCTGAGTTAAAGCAGTTTTACCTTGCGAATGGTCGGTGTTTACGCAAAGCATTATCATACACGGATGAACAGCATATCAATAGCGTGGTTTTTGTAGATTGAACACAAAAGCCAGAGCCCTGCGTATCTTCGACGCGAAAGCCCTCTACAGCCTATATAGTGATAGTCAATAACCTCGATACTCAAATCGAAGTCGAATTACTGCGGACAGGGTTTCACGGCCAATTGATAAGAAATAGTTCTTTAGTGTTGCAGCTAACTGTTATCGATTTCCTTGTTAAAGAGGAGATGTACTTTTCACGAAAAGCACTTTCGCAATATGTTCTTAAAACATCATTTAAAAACAAGGTGGTCAGTTCTGAAAGAACGGCTCTTGATGTCACCCTGAAAGAACGGCAAATAGTGGATTGTATTTTTAAAGGAATAAGCAATCAGGAAATCGCAAATGCGCTGAATATTTCGCTAAACACTGTGAAAATGCATCTCCAAATATTTACAGAAAAAACAACCTTAAAGGGCGAATTCAATTAATGTCATCATACTAATTAATTAATCCTTTAAGGTGTAATGCCTGAGCAATTTTTATCCTCCGGAGTAATTGAGTCATAGATGGATTACTCTAATAATAACCGCGAAATTACTATCAATTTCTTCAAGGAGTGAAACTATTTTCCAACGTAAAATTCGCGGTCAGGGTATGACTGAATACATCGTAATTGTTGCTCTAATTGCCATTGCGGCTATCGGTGCGTTCACTATGTTTGGTGATGTGGTACGTAACCAAACGGCTTCTATGGCCGCTGAACTTTCAGGTAGTGCAAGTGAAACTAAGACTGCCAATAGTGAAGCTGAAAAAGCAGGTAAAAAAGCGGTAACTGACGCTGCCAAGGCGGTAGTGTTCATAAATCTGTGTCATTTGAGTAATATACACCCAAAA
>NZ_JWGX01000053.1:0-49316 GCF_000813075.1 Shewanella sp. ECSMB14102 | reverse complement strand
GACAACATGCGCTACCGCACCTCTTGAGGGATTGCGGTACTTGACGTTCTCCGTCTTAGCGCGTTTACTGATACAGCTGTAGTCTGTGGCAATTAACGGTATTTTCATCAGCTGAAACAGTGAGTTGATGAACCCTTCGGTCGCACGTAATGACAGCTTAAAAATCCCTTTGAGCATCAAGGCGGTTTCGATGGCGGTGTCGCTGAATTGAAAGCCACGGCCACGACCGCCGTGATGCTTTGTGCAATGCCAAGCGTTAACCGCTGCCTCGTCCAGCCAGAAGGTAACCGAACCACGGTTGACTAATGCCTGATTGTATTGCTTCCAATTGGTGATATTGCGTTCTGACTCACCCATGAAACTGACCGAAGACCTGTTATGCAAGATCAGATCATGGAAAGCGAAAAAGGTTCCGCTTATTTAGGTAACAACGCCTCCAGTACCCGATGTTGTTGATTCTCGATATGCCAATGCTGCCTTACCGCTTGAGCTGCCTGCTCAACGTCTAGTGAACTCAGGTAGTAATGCGTATCGATAGTCGTCTTTCCATCGCATTTACGTTCGCACTCAACGGTTATTAACGATTTGGCGGATGGCCACTGTTTGGCAACAGACTGGAATTTGAAACGCGGTTCGACGTTCTTCTCTGAATTCGGGCCTTGTTGCTTTCTTCAAACATAGGAATATCGCTAGCATTAGTCTCCCTGTATGGCTGAAACAGCGCTTCAATCCCCTTTCTAAGCGTTGGTTGATTCCCTTTCACTTGCACAACTTTACGCCTGACAATTTGAGCGATTTTTTCCTTGTTGCAGCGCAGAACACAAAGGTCAATACTGCATACTCGATATCCAACATATGCAGTAACTCGCGAACCGTAGCAACATCACTACCTTTAGTTTTTGTGTCCTGTAGATAGAGGACAATGCCTTGCTCGGTATCAAACGCTGAGTCGAGGTGTAATGCTTGCTCCGTACTGTTTTGATTAACTGCGCCACGGAGAGTTTTTCCGTAAATTGCGATTAATGGTTTACCGGCAGACGCTCTCAAGCTATTAGTCCATCGAAACAATGCCAGTACCATCATATCGACCTCAATTGCCTTAATAATCCGCGCAATAGAGTGTCTAGTAGTTATTCCTTTTGCGAAAGACCGATGTTTTTGGAGCCATGACAAGTGTTCATGACCAAACTCCTCAATCTCAAACCATCCGTGACAACCGGATGGATGCTGTTGCGGCTAAAACGAGGAAGATGATATCAACTAAATGGTGCTCAAGGTTGATATATGAGCGTGGGTCTTCATTGAGTTTCAAATGATCAAACAAGGACATGGATTAGGCTCGGCAGAATAACATGTCTGGTCAGATCATGCTGATACTATAAGTTCCGTGCTGTTAACAAAGTATGATCCCGCCGTGCCTTGAATACTGACTCTACAAAATCTTTCTGGACCATACTCTTCCACGTTTTCCTTGCTTATTTGCATCCACTCGACTACCGCTTAATCATCAATCTCAGCGGTCAGAGAACCGAAGTAAATCAAGGCTTGTTAAAGCATTTCTAATTGATTAATTTGTAGCAAGACCATGAACCTACTATTATTAAGAATGTAGACACTCAAATCGTGGCTTTTATATTTATCTCTGGATTTAGGCAACAAAGCCTCTTATATTCGCAGACAAATTCGTAAATATACTCATTTCAAGAAGCTTTTATACCACGGCATGACTTTACTAATCCCATCAAAAATATTGTATTTGGGGAAATATCCTAATTTTTTTATAGCCTTACTAATATCTGCTTGAGAATGTCTCACATCCCCCGGACGAAAATCTCGGTAAACAGGGTTCCCCTCAACAGCTATAGCATTATCATTTAATGCACTTTTAATGGCATAATAAAGATCATTCAAAGTCGTTCTATCACCAACAGCTACGTTGTACACTTCATCTTTAACTTTTGATTCAGCAGTAGCTGCTAACAGATTCATTTGCACGACATTTTCGATGTAACAGAAATCCCTACTTGTTTTTCCGTCACCATTTATGAAAACATCATCGCCATTTATCATAGCAGCTGTCCATTTAGGGATAACAGCTGCGTATGCACCATTCGGGTCCTGCCTTCGCCCAAATACGTTGAAATAACGAAGTCCAATGGTTTTAAAGCCGTAAGTTCGCGCGTATACACCGGCATAAAGCTCATTTACGTATTTAGTTACCGCATAAGGCGACAATGGGCTACCAATATTTTCTTCGACTTTTGGAAGTGCTGGATGGTCGCCATAAGTTGAACTGCTCGCTGCATAGGTAAAGCTGCTTATCCCTTCTTCTTTTGCGGCATCCAGCATATTTAAAAATCCGGTGATGTTTGCCGTATTTGTAGTTAGTGGATCAGCAATAGAGCGAGGTACAGAACCTAATGCAGCTTGGTGTAGTACGTAATCAACACCTTTTACAGCTTGTTGACAAGTTATGGGGTTTCGGATATCACCTTCAATAAAGCTAAAACGCTCCCACTGGGATTCGCTTACTAAGCTTTTTACTTCATCTAGGTTGTACTGATATCCCGTTGCAAAATTATCTAAACCCACAACGGTTTGATCAAGTTTAAGTAACTTTTCGAGTAGGTTTGAGCCAATAAAGCCCGCAACTCCAGTTATTAACCATTTTTTAGGCGATTCAACTAGCTCTCGTTGAACTTTTTCGTATTTGGTCATTGTCTTCCCTAGGAAATAAGAAGTAATTATTGCAGATAGAGATATTTATAAAAATAATCGTCATATTGATTAAGGAGACCAATTATAGGTCTCCTATGAAAGATAATTTACAGGCGCATATCAACGCTTTCTTTATCTAGAATATATTTTAGGTCATAAAGTACATGCTCAGGTTTACCCAATGCACGAATTCTATCCACACCCATTTCTTTAAACTCATTGTGTGATACAGCCATAATAATGGCATCGTAGTTACCTTTTTTTTCTATATCACAAAGTGTTATGCCATACTCGTGCGTAGCTTCATCACTTGAACACCAAGGATCCATAACATCAACATTAATGTTGTACTCTTTAAGTTCAGCGATAATATCAACGACTTTAGTATTCCGAAGATCTGGGCAGTTTTCTTTAAATGTAAGCCCCATAACAAGTACATTTGCACCTTCAACATGAATTCGCTTTTTAAGCATCTTTTTGACTAGCTGTGAAACTACATATTGCCCCATGCCATCATTTAAACGACGACCAGCCAAAATCATTTCAGGATGATAACCAACAGATTGTGCTTTGTGTGTTAAGTAGTAAGGATCAACACCAATACAATGTCCACCAACCAACCCTGGACGGAACGGCAAGAAATTCCATTTAGTACCAGCAGCTTCAAGCACTTCTAACGTATCAATCCCTAGTTTGTTGAAAATAATAGATAACTCGTTAATCAAAGCAATATTGACATCACGCTGGGTGTTTTCAATAACTTTCGCAGCCTCAGCCACTTTAATTGACGATGCTTTATGCGTACCTGCTATAATAATTGACTTATATAACTGATCTACAAACTCTGCAACTTCTGGTGTAGAACCACTTGTCACTTTCAAAATATTGGTTACTCGATGCTCTTTATCACCTGGATTAATTCTCTCTGGCGAATAACCTGCAAAGAAGTCTTGATTAAATTTCAACCCAGAGACCTGCTCAACGACTGGAATACATGCTTCTTCTGTAGCCCCAGGGTAAACAGTAGACTCGTAAATAATTACATCGCCTTGAGAGACGACAGTGCCGAGGGCTTCTGATGCTTTGATCAATGGTGTTAAATCAGGCTGTTTATGTTCATCGATTGGGGTTGGAACCGTTACAATGTAAACGTTACACTCTTTAAGATCCTGAAGCGAAGCGCTATATGATAAATGAACAGCTTCTGCAAGCTCTTTGTCACTGCACTCAAGCGTGCTATCACGGCCAGCGCTAAGCTCATCAATACGTGCTTGGTTGATATCGTAGCCGATAGTCGGAGCTTTCTTACCGAACTCAACCGCCAAAGGTAAACCTACATAACCTAATCCAATAATACCAATTTTAGCATTATCTAGTGATACAATCATTTTCACTACCTTTATAATCAATAATAAATCTTTGCTCTCAAGTGCCTTGGGTAACTAAAATGTTACCATCTTTGCTATAAAAACTGAGTTAATGCAAACTAATATCTCAGCTTTTTAAACCTAGCTGAACCACTGTTCGTCCATTTTGAGACAATCGGATTTTCGCTGCCCCATAAAAAGCCTAGGTTTCACCGTTTTCTGTTCTTTATTTAACAGCAGTAGTCCCAATATACCCTTCACATTTTTTAGCTATATTTCAGAGTCTTTTCTAAAAAAATGTTTGATTAGAACTATCATCACGGCCAACATACCGCCTAACATGGTACCAAGCACACAAATTAATGCTCGCTTTGGCTTGGCCTTTTCTTCAGGGACAAAGGCTGGATCGATTGTTTTAAACACATATTCATCCCGTACTTCAGCGAACATTATTGTTTTAGCCTGTTCTTCTACCAGCTTGTAGAGAATAGCTCGAATGTCGGCAACATTAGTGAGTTCAATCTGTTTATTTAAAAACTCAGTACTTCGGTTAGCCTCTGCAACATCCCGCTCTTTCATGGTTAGGTTGATATCTGCAACTAACCAATCTACCCATTGCTTGGCGATAAAAGGGGATTGATGTTCTATCGAAATCTTCACCATGCCACTTTCTTTATCTTTGTTGACAACGAGTATTTTAGAAAATGCTTTATGTGCTTCCTGTAAGGAAGGTTTTGGCTGAAATGGCGGCTTAACGTCACGTACCCAAGTCTTACTTTGTTGGTTATACATTTCAGGGTCAAATGACAAACTATTGTCGGCCATGTGCCACTTATCGACCGCCATTAGCTCAGGCAATATTTGGTGTTTTTCAATAAAGTTGCCGATAAATTGCCTTGACTTGAGTACTTCAATAGCCAGTTGCGTCTTATCGGTGCCACCTTTGCCGCCTAAGTTGATCCCCGCCATACTGGCAAGGCCACCAAACTGGGAGGCAAGCCCCGCAAGCCCTCCTGCGCCCTGCTCTTCCGACGCCGGGGCCAATAATGCTTCCGATTTATAGATATTCGGTAGCATTAGCGCGATAACCACAGAGGCGACGGCAAACACCAGGGTGATACCCGCAATCAGCCATTTACCTTGCCAAATTACGCTGAAAAGTTCACGAAGATCGATTTCATCATCTCTTAGCGCATTCGCCGCAAACTGCGCGTCAGGATGATGCTGAGGGGTAATATTTGATGTCATATTTTTTTATCTAGTAATAAATTATTTTGATTTTGCTCCAGAGTGGCTTAACGCCTCTCTGGAACAAAGCCATTTATTTGTGATTACAACCCGGAAATGGTCGCTACGGCCACAGCTGTGTTGTAGATGATTTGGGTTACCTGGCTCCAGAGTGTCAGGTTATCCTTATACTCTGTATCCAATGGAACTATGATGGTGTCCCCGGGTTGCAGATTATCTGCACTGCTGAACCACATGGAACGTTTAGGCATCATTACCGAGCCATCTGCCTTTATTACGTAAGTTCTGTCTTCATCAGCACGCTTACGGGTACCGCCGGACATATCAAGGTATTGGTCAAGAGTAATACCTTCTTTATACCTATGGGTCGATGCATGTTGCACTTCGCCCATAACCGCTATGGTCTGCTTGGTTGATGGCACATAGAGAATATCTTGATCTTCCATCTGGATATCTGCCTGGGATATCCCCACTGAGATAGCCGGCAAATCCACCACCAAACGGCCGACAGCCTGAATGCTTTCCAAATCTTTCAGCATCAATTGAGCATCGGCATAGTTAACTAAGTTACCGTCCTTGGAAACCCCTCTGGTGGCGATATCGCGCCGCAGTTGGTCGGCCAGCTTCTTGATTTCCATCTGCTCCTGCTTACGCACCGATTCCCGCACAAATACCGCAGAAGGGAGATAAGCAAATTCGGTAAAGCCACCGGCCCGTTGGATCACATCCTGCAGCGTTTCACCGCGGCGGATATTGTAAATACCCGGGAACTTAACTTCGCCGCGTATTTCAACGGTTTGATGCTCCTGCCAGTCCGGGGTGGTCATCACTGTAAGGATATCGCGCCCTTCCAATGGCAAATCAGCAGTTTTGTTCCCCTGAAGCGCACTGGTTAAGTCCACGGTTTTATGCTCTATGGATGAACCGCCGGCATTGGTAACAGTGCGGGTCAACTCAGCCCTGGCTGTGTAGGCGCCTTCTTTCAAGCCCCCGGCTGCTTCAATCAAAGAGCTGACAGAGGCATTAACCGTCAGCGGGTACATACCTTCGTGGCGAACCTGGCCGCCAACGGCAACAATTTTTACACTGTCACCGGCACGGGCCTGGGCGTTGAGTTTACTGATAACCGGGTACAAGAGTTCGCTACGATTCATCATGTAGCTATATTTGATTAAGTCAGTGTCATCAAACAGGTTCAATAACATCTTACTGACTTCTGAAATTACAACTGCCTGTTCATCACTTGTTGCATCGCTGTCATCAACCACTACCCCACCAACAGCGTTGCGCCTATGCAAAGTTTTACTTTGCAGCAGGTTGAAACCTGCCTTGAACAGATCATTTCCTATCAGCGAGTTACCCGAAAGCGAAGTCACCTTGGCCACTCTTTGCTTGACCAGCTTATTCAGCTCATATCGGTTAAGGCTATCGTCACTGAAGTTGAAAACAACCAGCTTATCTCTTGGTTGCAGTACCAGGTTTTCATCGGTGTCCTGATTAACAATCGCCTTTCCCGGTGCAAATTGGTAGACCTCTATGTTGCCGTAGTCATCCACCTCACGAAGCAAAATTGCATAATCCAAATCGGCGGATATTTGTAAATCAGACCAAATTGATTTGAGAATGTCATTCACCCTCAAACCTTGATGCCATTGGTACTTTCCAGGCCGAACAACAGCGCCAACCAGAGTCACGGCATTATCATATTGCCCTGAGGTTCCCTTAACCCTAACCACATCGCCTGCTTTGGCCACTGTTTTTTGACCTTTGGCTGAAGTGAGATCAACTGTGAGCAAAGATTTAAGGCCTTGGTCATTGTAACGTTCGACCACACTGGCCTTTGGATAGGAACCCGGCTTAACACCGGCGGCCATATTCACCACATCCCCAAAGGTTTCACCGCCTTTCAGCTCATAGATAGCGGGGCGACGCACTTCGCCGGCCACACTGACCAGCCCACCCACAGGAGGAATAAACACTACATCTCCGGATTGCAATCTCAGATCGCCGGAGGCATCACCGCGCATCAATAAGTCATAAAGATCCAGAGTACCGACCAATTTGCCGCCACGCTTCAGCTGTACCTTACGCAGCGAACCTATTTCATTAACGCCGCCGGAGACAAACAGCGCCTGAGTCATGGTTGACAGACTGGATACAGTGTAAGAACCCGGTTTGTAGGCATCACCGGCCACAAAGATACGAATAGAGCGCAGTTCACCCATAGTGATATTGGACTCTATGCCTATCATCTGGTGTTTGATGCGTTTTTGCAGGGTATCTTTGGCTTCGGCAAAACTTAAACCGGCAATACTGATAGGGCCAAGTTCAGGGAACTGTACAGTGCCATCACGATTAACGGTAAGTGAGAACTCTCTATTGGTTTTACCGAAGAGTTGCACCATCAGGGTATCCCCTGGCCCCATCAGGTACTCACTGGGAACCGGCACATCGGAAACCGGCGCAAAAGTGCTGGGTTCACCGGCAAACAAGGAGTAACCAAAACGCTTGAGAGCACTCTTGTCTGTTGCTTCAACCGTAAAGTCTAAAGTTGGCTTTTCTCCCCCATTAGCGCTGTTATCCTTTTTTTCTCTTGGATAAACAACTTGCGGATTGACTTGTTTCTGACTGATGTTACTGCCTCCACTCAATATGGAAGGATCTATTCCATACTGCTTGGCTAACCTTTCCTGTTCAGCGCGAGGCAAATTTTTGAATTGTTCGATCATCTGAGGTGATGGCGTAACAGCTTGAGCTTGCGAGCCAAGCAAAGCCAAAGCGCCGATACCCGCTATGATGAGTTTTTTGGTTTTCTGTAACACCAGTTGTCTCCGTAATGGTGAATAGCACTAAAAATCAAATGAACCTTTCAGCAATGCAACAACCGCGTTTAACGCGATACGCGCTTCAACCCGGATTCCATTTGAGACCAACGCCTCTTACTTGCTGATTTTTAAATGGCGGAAACTGAACAGTTTCCGGTTTAACTTCTCTGAACCTGATAATAGCGTTTAGCCATAAACATCAGACCCATTGAGTTATACAGGTTTTCGCATCATCACAGAGCTAGCGTTCCGTATACCACCCAAAGAGCTTTGACGCCCGCTTTTGCCCTTCAGACACGCTACCGTTCCGCGTGGCGCTCAGAGAGCTTCGGCGTCCACTAAGAATATGAAACTATTCATATTCTTGTCTTCCAGACACGCTACCGTTCCGCGTGGCGCCCAGAGGGCTTCGGCGTTCACTAAGAATATGAAACTATTCATATTCTTGTCCTTCAGACACGCTACCGCCCATGGATTGCGGCCTCCAACTTGCCCTTTGCTATGCAAAAACTATATTTTTTAAAGCGTTAAAAAAATGCTACCCAAAGTCTTTAAGGTAACATTTATTTCCTGTACCAGGTCTTGCTTTGCCGGGGGATTATATCCCAACAACCCAGGTGATACAGTTCAAAAAACACCCAGCCCTTGTTAAACTGAGCAATAATTCAACTACCAAGTTACAGCCACACTATTTTTGCAAAAATGAAAAATATAACAGCATGATTTTTTAGTGAAAAATACAAACTTATTCATAGTTCGCAAATGTTGAGCTTTGTAACAATGGGAAATGTCTTACACGAGCAGCGAGCAATTACGCACACGCGGCTTTAATTGCCTTTTGGTCCACTATTATACTTTTGTGCTGACCAAGAAAAGTAAACAATACTTTACAGCGGGTATCGCCGCATTTTTCAGCAAATATGCCATCAAAATCAGTAAATGGTCCTTCAGTAAACTGTATTTTATCACCGGACTGCAGGGGCTTTTCTGTGATCAAGGGCGTAGCTAACTCACGTTGCTTGAGCTGAATGATTAGTTGCTCATCAATTGGCAGCAGTTTCTCACGACAATTGACCAAATTGGCAACACCGCGAGTAGAGCGGATCTGACGCACGCTGGTCAGTTCAGGATCAAACTTGATGAATAGGTAGTTGGGAAACAGAGGTTGCTTTTGAACGACAGTTTTGTTTTTTTCTTTCTTTTCAAGCCGCACCATCGGCAAATAGGTCTCAAGCTCTTGGAGCATCAGATTCTGTTGAGCCCTCACTTCACTGCGAGGTTTACAGTACAAAAGGTACCAGGCCTTCATGGTGTTCTCACTACTTGGTTTCTGTCAGGTGACGTCCTATCACAGCGGGCAATCATAGCAGACATAAGTTTACAATTGAAAGTGAATTTCAGGTTTCCCCCTCCCCCCACTTTGGTCTAATTGAAATCACGGTCACAAATCAAACAGGTCTGACCAATGTAGCGGCGTGCATTGCTCATAAAGCCGTCGCTTCCCGGCCTTGAAATTGACTTTGTTACTGGATCCAGAGTATATAAGGTGAGCTTTGTTGCTTTTGATGAACAAATTACAATACAGAAAACCAAAGCCTCAATCACAGCGCATTAAAAGACATGCCCATAACACTTTACAAAACAGTGTGATGTTAACGGCAAAACAGCTGGGATAAATACAATCGCTTTCTGTGTCGACTTTTGTCACACGGCCAATTAACAATTTTAAGGTGGAAGACTTCATGAGCTTAGCAAAACCTCAGGGGACTGTGCTCGGACATCCCAAGGGATTGTTCCTGCTGTTCACAACAGAGCTTTGGGAACGATTCAGTTACTATGCGATGCGTGCCATTCTGGTACTTTATCTTGTTGACCAAGTAAGAACCCAAGGCGCAGGGGGGTTAGGCTGGACTCAAGCAGACGCTTTGAAACTCTACGCTTGGTTTACCGGCTTGGTCTACCTGACACCGCTTTTGGGTGGATGGTTGGCCGACAATGTTCTTGGCCAGCGGAAAGCGATTTATATCGGTGGTGCCTTGATGGCGATAGGCCAGTTCACTTTGGCCGCTCCCCATAGTTGGGTGCCCGGGATGGAGACCATAGTCTTTTATGCCGGTCTTGGTACCCTGATAGTAGGTAACGGTTTATTTAAGCCCAACATTTCAACCATGGTAGGCGACCTTTATGAAGAGGGTGATCACCGCCGCGACGGCGCCTTTACCATCTTCTACATGGGTATTAACTTGGGTGCAGCCCTGTCCGGCTTTGTTGTCGCCTGGGCTTATACTAGCTTTGGTCATAAAGAAATTATCGATGGCGTTGAAGTGACAGTTAACAACTGGCAAGCCGGTTTCTTCTGTGCCGGTGTCGGTATGCTGATCTCTCTGCTTATCCAGTTCCTGTTTGCCCAAAAACTCTTGGGTGATATTGGTACAGTTCCAGCAGCAAAAATTGAAAAACAACGTGCCGCCGAACGCGGTGAAGTAAGAAAAGAACCCCTGACTAAAGTAGAGCGTGACCGCATTAAAGTGATCATGGTGATGGGTCTGTTTACTATTATCTTCTGGGCGGGTTTTGAGCAAGCCGGCGGCTTGATGAACCTATTCACCAATGAGTTTACCGACCGCTTTATCGGTACTTGGGAAGTACCGACAACTTATTTCCAGTCACTGAACGCCATTTTTATCGTGGTTTTTGCCCCTGTGATAGCTTCTATCTGGATCCGTCTTGGAAATAAAGAACCCAACTCACCGGTGAAATTTGCCCTTGGTCTGGTTCTGTTGGCTATTGGCTTCCTGTTTATGATAGGCGCAGTACTGGAGATGGGTGGCGACGCCTCTGCCAAGTCCAGTATGTGGTGGTTGGTTGGTGCCTACTTCTTCCATACCATGGGTGAGCTTTGCCTTTCCCCTATCGGTTTGTCTATGGTCACTAAGTTGGCACCTCTGCGTATCATGTCACTGCTGATGGGCTTTTGGTTCTGCTTTATTTTTATTGCCAACTTAACCGCAGGCTATGTAGGTTCATTTATCGGCCACGGCGGCGAGAAAGAAGAACAATTGGCCAATGCCATGTCTATCTTCTCCGGCATTGCCATCACGGCAGCTATTTCAGGCGTGCTCCTCTACTTTATGGCCGATAAACTGGTCGATTGGATGCACGGCGCAGAAAGCAAGATTCACGATCACTCCGAAGAAGAAGCTTTGGAGCAAGAAATTGCCGTAACAGGTGAGCATGAAGCGATAAAGCGCTAATAATCATTTAGTTACCTAATAAAAAAGGCTGCGACATGCAGCCTTTTTTATTATTTGCAATTTAATAACTTACCGCCTTGGTTTCGCCTTTATAAAGCGTTACAGCGACAGCTGCACAAAGCCCCCCTGGGGGATTTTGGGATTAAAACTCAGCCCCAGGAATCTGTCTTGTTGTAGCAGCATCCTATGTTCTGCCTCACTGGTAACTACACAAAGCTGCTCTGCGGGCATTAAGCTTCGAAATTGAGTTGTGGGCTTACCCCACTCAAGTAGGCCCAACTGCAGCGAATCTGCCAGCGCCAGTGGCGTAATGCCATCTTGGTTACGTATATAACACCTCAGTCCCCTGCCCGCTTGGGCAATGGCTGCCCGGTAACTATCAAGTTCTATTGCCACGTAAATCATATCGCAATAGAGATCCAAACCAGATTTGACCAAACGATCATTCAGATAACTCAGCATGTTGAAGGGTTCTATCACCACAGAACTAACACCGGTACGATTAAGCTTAAGCTTCTGATTAACAAAACTCCGCATCAACACGCTGGCAAAAGCCGCGCGATTATCCTCCGGATGAAAGTGCGCCATATACATAATTAAATGATGGTTACCAACCATGGCAGAATCGATAAAGTAAGGACTTACCTGTTCGTGCTTGAACAAACTGTAATCCAATCTGGCCTTGGGATATTCAATACGGCTCGCGGGGAATAGCTGTTGCTGCACGCATCTGGCTGCTTCTGCATTTTGCTCAAGCAAAGCCAGGTTTTCATTCAGCTCCATAAAAGAGAGTTCTTCAACGTCCCGATTAACAGCAGCGTGCTCCTGATCCACAGATGTCAGGCATTGATTAATGGCGTGCTCAATACTGTAAAGATCTGATACTGGCTTAACCAAGTAATCACAGGCGCCGATCCTTAGAGCCTCTACTACATCGGCCATTACCTGATTTCCGGAGATCACAATGGAAGGAATAGCGGGGTTGATGCGCGACATCGCCTTGAGCATTTCCAAGCCCCCCATTCGAGGCATGGAAAGATCGGCTACCACCACATCATATTTCTGGCTTTTGAAACTCTGCAGCCCTTGTTCACCGTCCTCGGCTTCAACAACATTGGCACCCCGTCCACTCAAAAAGGCGGCAACAATATTGCGAAAAACAGGGTCATCCTCAACCAGCAGTACATTGAGACTGTTCAGCGCCATGGTTAAATCCCCGCAGGTATCAATCGCCGGTAACGAGTAACCTTTAACCTCCTGCGGGTAGACAAGCAGACGGCGGGTTACTCCAGTTCCTGCATATATTCATCTAGCAACTCGTCTTCGTCCTCATTCGAAGGCACATTGCCGTCGTACACCTTATAGTCCATGTGCTGTATATAAGCGTCTTTAACGAAAGTGTATGGATCGAGCGCGTTGTCTACTAATCTTTCTTGATCTATGGCAACTGAGCGTGCGTGGAGATTCTTCAGCCCCCACTTGATCACTGACTGCCACATAGTTAATTCTGACAAAGGAAAGTATAGACCATCCACCCAATCTGAAGCGAGTTCACGGGTGATATAAGGACCGAAGAATGGCGCCATAAAGTAGGGCCCGTTAGGTACACCGTAGTAACCCAGCACTTCGTTGAAGTCGTCCTGTTTACGGGGCATTCCCATCATATCGGCTACATCAATCAGGCCGAGCAACCCCACGGTTGAGTTAACAGTAAAACGGCCTCCGGCATTCAAGGCCCAGCCCCACTTGCCTTGCAATGTGTTGTTTACCAGGCTGTGGGGTTCTTCCAGGTTTAGAACAAAGTTATTAATGCCAGATTTAACCGGAATGGGCACATAATCGTTATAACCATGAGCAACTGGACGATAGAGATACCTATCCAGGTAGAGATAGTTGAAGTCCCACATGGCTCGGTTGAACCCTTCGATAGGATCCCGTGGGTCACTGTAGCTGATGCGTACGTCCTGTGTATTCTTTCCTTCACCGCTTTCTGCAGCCATTGCCGAATGAACCCCCAGGGCAGCCGCAAGCATCAGAATCCATTTAAACTTCATATTACTCTCTTTGTATAAGTACCACTGTAGTCAAACCGAAAAACTGTTAAAGCTTTGATTACTATGCGCCGATAACAAGATTATCCGGTGCGACAATCAACCTTCTACCAATGCCGATTCGGACGGATAAGGATACTTCGCTGAGGAAATAGATCAAATTTAAATTTACGATTGCCCATCAAGAAATCAATTAGAGGAGTGGGGTTTGCAACAATGGATCCAATCAAAGGTACAATCCCGCCTTCAGGGCCAGGGCCTTCCTCTCAAACCAATGTGTCTATTCCGCTGTTACCGGTAACTGTAGTGGATTTAGGTAGTGAGCTCAGACTAGAGTTACAAAATATTCAATACCAATTGCAGTTCGTCGAACCTCAGGCCAGCACACAAGCAAAAGCACTTATATATCAGTCCAATACTACCCTGTTGGAGCTGACCCGTCCCTTAGGGGAGATTAGTCAAGGCAGGCCGGTGCAATTGCTATGGCTGGCGAATGAAGTACAGATAAAGCTGCCGGATGCACTGATGCAGCTGGCAGCCAAAAATGGCATCAGCCAAACGGCACTGCAACAGTTGGCTGCCAGACCACAGGGTTATCCGCTACCCATGTTGACTGTTTCTCAGGCTGAGATGCGTTTTGCCAACGGTACCAGCATAGCCTTCCCGGCGCAGTTACAACTGCCGACAGGAGAATATGTCGCCAAGGTCATCAGTAACAGTCAAGGGCTGCAGCTGGAATTAAGCCCTATCAGCGCAAGACAGGAGGTGAAACTATCGCCGGCCCCCGCTTTATCAACAACGACTACCGATGTGGCAAGTGAGCGTCTGATAACCAAGCCGGAACTCGCCCAAACCTATGCCAGGTTAATCAAACTTCTGGAACAACAACCCAAAGCTCAAGCGCCGCAAATAAACTCAGAGGCCCGAGCAAATATTGACTCCAAAGCCGACTCGATAACAACGCCTGGCAGTAAGGTATCAACGCCTGTCTTACCTTTGACACAGCAAACACTTGATAAAATCGGCTTGGTTGAGTCGAGAACGGCTGTTTTATCAAGTACTGACAAAGCGTCACTTCAGGCTTTACAGCAGCTGGCAAGAACGACTACAGCTGAAAAGCCAACCGCCGCAACGGAAAAACCAACAACTAGGACAACATCCGATAAAGTGACACCAGAGGTGCCGAAAACGCCCGAGCTCAACTTTCTTCAGCGCGCCTTTAACAAAGCCGGAGCCATGCCGAGGGCCGAAGCGATGGCTCTTGAAGTCAAATACAATCTGGCTACGGAGATGCTCAAGCAGTTTCCGGCGTTATCGCCTGTCCCGCTGAGTGAACTGACCGAGCCCTCTTTGCTGAAAGCTGAGCTGCTGGGCCTCACTGGATTACAATTAACCCACCAACAAGCGCCGTCGCAAACGCTGACACAAGCCGGTGCCATTACCACCTTGTTTCAGCTGTTGCTTGGCATCAGGGCCGGCAATCAAAACCTCAGTGTACCCCAGCGTTTGAAGCAGTATTTAGAAGGGTTGCAAAGTCAATCCGGTCTGCAAAATTACCAACTGGCCTCGCTGGAAAAGCACGGTACACTGGATGCGCTGCAGCAGATGTCTCAGGCAGTAGCACTCTATCAACAGGCCAATACAGATAACGGCGGTCAATGTTGGTATTTTATGCTGCCCTACTATCTCAACCAAAGAAATGAGCAGCTGGAAGGCAAATTCGAGCATCAAGAGTCGGATCAGGACACGAACAAAGACAAAGCATGGCAGTTGCAGCTCAAGTTTAACCTGGGAATGGGCTCCTTGCTCATTAAGGCGCAAGTGAAGGATACCAAGGTCGACCTACAGTTTGTCGGCAGCACCCAAACCCTGATCAATAGAGTGAGTAATTTCCTGCAACCATTGTCGCAAAAGTTGCTTCAGTTAGGACTCACTCCCAATGAATTGAACGCCCACGTTGCCCCTGTACCCGCTTCCCTGTTGCCCGGCGATCATTACCTGGTACAACTGAAGGCCTGAGGAAAAACCATGTCCGAAGATTCAATCGACAAGCCAAGCAAACCTCGTCAGGCGGTGGCCCTGAGTTATGATGGCAAAACTGCGCCCAAAATCACCACCAAAGGGCAAGATCTGCTGGCTGAGGAGATTATCGCTTTGGCAAAAGAGGCGGGCATTCATATCCATCAAGACCCTTACTTGAGTGATTTTCTGCAAATGCTGGAGTTGGGACAAGAGATCCCCAAGGAACTCTATCAACTGATCGCCGAGCTGATCGCTTTTGTCTATATGCTGGATGGCAAGTTTCCCGAGCAGTGGAATAACCTGCATCAAAGAATTGTCGACCAGGCCTAAAGAAAGAGAGCTAACACAGGCAAAGAATTACCTTGAAGGGGCTTCGTTCGTTTTCCTGACGATAGAAATAAAAAGAGCGCATTTAAAATGCGCTCTTTTTATTTGGTTGAATATCAGGCCCGGGCTGTCTTGCCATGCAAGCGAATTAAAAGTTCTGCTTCCGCTTTGGGTAGCTCACACTCGCGGATAAGCTCATCGACTCCGGCTCCCAGTTGCACCATTTTCATAGCCCGGCTGTAAAGCTTGGCCTGAGGGTCCTGCTGCATTGACTCATCGAGACGAGCATTTTGCTGCGCCAGACGTTTTTCCAGCTCCAACACCCGACGGCCAACGCCTATGGTACCGCTACGCAGCTCCTGCAGCTCCCGCTTGAAGGCCTCTCTTTGCCTGTCGCTTTCCTTGACCAGGACAGTTAACGCCTCAACCTTGTTCCTGAGCTTATTACTTTGTTTTTGCAGGTAAAGTACCAGTCCGAGACAGGCAATGACATATACCAGCGCAGCGATCAAGAAACCATCGCCCATCATGGGTTAAAACTCCTTTTCCACCAAGGCTTATCAGATTTGTGCCAACTCGGCCCACTCATCATCTGAAAGCAACTTGTCCAAGTCGACCAAGATCAATAGCTCATCACCACGATTGCTAACCCCCTGAATAAACTTGGCACTCTCTTCGGTACCCACATTCGGCGCGTTATCGATTTCAGAGCGGCGCAGATAAACCACCTCGGCGACACTGTCGACCAAAATACCTATCACCTGCTTTTCCGCTTCGATAATTACGATTCGGGTAGAATCGTCTACTTCGGAGGAAGGTAAGCCAAAACGCGAGCGGGTATCAATAACCGTCACCACATTACCGCGCAGATTGATGATCCCCAATACATAGTAAGGAGCCCCCGGGACCGGGGCAATTTCGGTATAACGCAATACTTCCTGAACCTGCATCACATTGATGCCATAGGTTTCGTTATCCAGCCTGAAGGTTACCCACTGGAGAACGGCATCGTCCTTGCTTGCAGATACCGCTGCTACATTTCTTGAATCAGTCATATTTACCTCAGTCTATCGGATCCTGACAACCTAACCCGGCATTGAGCATTTCAATCAATGCCTGCACATGTAAAATGCCACACATTTGTTCTTTCACTACTCCGGCCAACCAGGGGCGCTTACCTTGACTGCCTCGCCAGTTGACCTGTGACTTGTCAATCTTGACCGCATTGACCAAAGACTCACAAGCCAAACCCCAATTACTGTTTTCCAATACTACAAGATATTGATAATTTACGGATTGCGCCAGTTTATCGTCGTATTTTTCCGGCATAACCCAGGCGCAGGTATCAACGATATTCAGTTGTGAATCCCGGTAGCCCTGAACCCCCATAAACCAGCTTGGGCGTCCAAAAATATGGTTGATACGCTCTATTCTGACGATACCGCCCAGACTTATCAGCGGCACGGCCAATGTCAGTCCCGCCACTTTAAAGAACAATACTTGAAACTCGTCTTCCAGTTGGGCCTTGAGCGGTTCTAGAGGCACTGCCGGTGCGCCGACTTGCGTTTCCAATTGCACCGCTTCCTGTCGCTCAGGCTCTGTTGGCTCTTGTATCTGAGCCTGTTCGCTCACGGCAGCATCAGTTTGAACATTCAACTGCCCGGCAATAGCTTCAACCTGCGGTTCAAGCTTGTTAACCGTTTTCAACGGCGTTTCTGTAGCCACTTCAGCCGCTTTCGTCTCAGCAACCGCCTCTTTAAACACCGGCGCCAACAACTGCTCCAGCGCATTGCGGTCGAGTGTCGGCGTCTTCTGCGCTGCCGGATATTGCTCGGCACTCATCTCGGGCCGGGAAATAACCACCATCTTGGGCTCAGCCTCTATTGGCGCAGCAGTATTATCCCTTGACCCAGTGGGTGTTGTTTGGGCTGCCGGGTCAGACTCAGTCAGCAACAGGTTGAAATAATCAAAAACAGTCTCATCAACCGATTTTGACATGGTTAAACTCCCCCGCCAGCAGATAATCGAGCAAACGCTCGTAGGCCTTCACCCCCCGCGTATTGGGGGCATAGTGGGACGCCGGCAGATGGGCCAAACTGGCATCTCGGAACTTGGTATCCACAGGGATCACATCCGGCCATAGGGTGTCGCCGTATACCTCGCCGAGATGTTGCAAAGCTGCAGGCGAAGCCTTGGTGCGTCTGTCATACATGGTTGGCACTATGGAGTAACTGTAGCGGGTCTTCTTCGAGCGTCCCATCAACTCCATGGTTTTGATCATTCTATCCAAGCCTTTAATCGCCAAAAACTCGGTCTGAACCGGGATCACTATATGTTGGCTGGCTGCCAGAGCATTGACCATCAATACCCCCAGCACAGGAGGACAGTCGACCAAGGCGACATCATAGTCTTCCTCAACCGAGTTGAGAATATTACGCAGCACCAGTCCCATCCCTTCCTGGTGACCAAGGGCGCGATCCAAAGTGGCCAACGCCATAGTTGCCGCCAAAAGATCGACCCCCTCAACCGAAGTGGGAACCGCATGCTGTTTTACCAAAGAGGTATCAAGCTGCTTATGAGCCAGAAACAGGTCATACAATGAGCCTGGCACCTCTTCCGAATCTATGCCCAAATAGTAACCCAGCGAAGCATGGGGATCTGTGTCTATCATCAGAACCCGCTGACCACGCTTGGCCAGCGTGCCCGCCAAACTGGCTACAGTTGTGGTTTTGCCCACCCCGCCTTTTTGGTTTGCAATGGTCCAGACCTTCACTTTCTGCCCCTTATTCTCGCCTTGTCGGCCAACTCGCGAAACGAGCCACTATTATTGTCGTTCTTGTCTTATTCGGCTACTCATTACCCTCTTCACGGGTAGTGACCCGGATCCCACCGTGAGGTAAACGTATTACTTTTACGCCATCTTCCAACTCCGTCACCCTGGCATCTTCAGTATCAGCTTGGGGCGCTGGCGTTACAGCAGTACCTTGAACCGTTATTTTTTCAGGGTTCTCTGCGGTCGCTGCAGCCCGGGGAGCTTGCACTTGAGGCGATACATCCGCAGCAGTCTCTGCCGCCGATGTCACCTTAGGTCTAATCACATCCAATAAGGATGCTGTCTGCTGTGGATGACGGCTCATCCAATCGGCAATAATCGCCGCCTGTTCGTCCGGCACCATCAAGAGCACTTGGGACGACTCAAGCTGGTTGACTTCCTCGCTCAGGTGCCGGTTCTTTTGTCGCAAATCCCAGTAAAGTGCAGCCACTACCAACAGGGCAACCAAACATAAAAACAGCGCCAACCGGTATCCCAGTATGCGCGTTTCGTTATCAGCCACGAGCCGACTCTCGCAAGATCGCTTCAGCCATATTATCCAGCGAAATGGATTGGCTGGAAATGCCGGCAGTTGTCACAGCCTGCGGCATACCATAAACAACACAGGAAGCTTCATCCTGGGCCCAGATGGTAGCACCAACACCTTTAAGCATACGCGCCCCTTCACGGCCATCGGCGCCCATGCCCGTCAGGATAACCGCCAAAACATCACCGCCAAAAGCCTTGGAAGCTGACGCAAAAGTGATATCGACGCAGGGCTTGTAATTCATATCTTCATTGCCGGCGAGAATTTTAATCCGGCCTGTAGCCCCTGAACGCTCCAGCATCATTTGCATGCCGCCGGGCGCGAGATAGGCGCAACCGGGTCTGAGCATGTCGCCGTTGACAGCTTCTTTGACTTCTATCTTACACAAACCATTTAGCCTGCTGGCAAAGGCCGGTGTAAAAGCTGCCGGCATATGCTGTACCAATAAAATGGGATGCGGATAGTCCGCCGGAAACTGGGTCAATATTCGCTGTAATGCCACCGGCCCACCGGTGGAAGTGCCTATAACCAGCAATTTATATTGCTTGCCACTGGCTCTTGCAGGCGCCGCCCCCGCACTGCGTCTCTGCAATTGACGATTGGCTGAAATACTTGCTGCTGTGGCGCTCTGGCGCGGCAAACTGCTTGACGCTGCGGGCCGGTTTGACGAACCAAGCGGCGTAGGCGTTACGTTCGGCCGAACTATGGGGCGAAATATCCGCCTGCGTCCCAACGCCTTGACCCTTTGCTGCAGCAAACGAATCGCTTCATCCTTGTTGGTGGCAATATCTTCAAACCGCTTGGGAAGAAAATCCAAAGCCCCTGCGTCCAGCGCATCCAGGGTTGCCTTGGCGCCATCATGGGTTAAAGAAGAGAACATCAGGATAGGTGTCGGATGAGTGGCCATTATCTGCCGCACGGCGGTTATTCCGTCCATTATCGGCATTTCAATATCCATGGTGATCACCTGAGGCTTGAGCTCAGCGGCCAGCTTAACGGCTTCGGCACCGTTATTGGCCATTCCTATCACTTCAAGCTCAGGATCCTGATTGACTATTTCGCTGACTCGTCGTCGAAAGAAGCTCGAATCATCGACAACCAAAACTTTAATGGTCATTTAAATCCTTATACAGCACTTCAACGCTTGGACTTGGCGTAGTGCTTCAATAATCCTGGTACATCGAGGATCAGCGCAATACCGCCGTCCGATGTTATAGTGGCCCCCGCCATCCCCGGCGTACCGTGCAACATGGAGCCCAGCGGTTTAATCACCACCTCTTCCTGACCTATCAGGGCGTCCACCACAAAGCCTATCTGCATAGTGCCAAGCTGCACTATAACCACATGGCCATGCTTTTTGTCACCATGTTGGAAGCTCATCGGTTTACGGCTGAGCCAACGTTCGAGATAGAACAGTGGCACCGCCTTTTCCCTGACGATTACCGTCAGTTGTCCATCCACTATATTGGTCTTGGTCAGATCCAGATGGAAAATTTCATTCACACTGGAGAGCGGCAAGGCAAACACCTGCTTGGCAACTTCCACCATCAGAGTGGGCATTATCGCCAAGGTCAAAGGTACCTTAATCTCCAGACGGGTGCCTTTACCTTTGGCTGAGTCGATATGCACAGAGCCATTAAGCTGGGTGATACGGGTCTTAACCACATCCATCCCCACCCCACGGCCGGAAATATCGGAAATCTCTACCTTGGTCGAGAAGCCGGGGGCGAAAATCAGGTTATAGGCTTCCTGATCGGACATCCGGGCCGCGCTGTCTTCATCCAGCACGCCACGACTAATGGCAATCTCTTTGAGTTTCCCAGCGTCCATTCCGGCGCCGTCATCCTCAATTTTAAGCAGAATATGGTCACCTTCCTGGCTGGCTGCCAGGGTAATCACCCCGGTTCTTGGCTTACCATTGGCCTCACGCACATCAGGCATTTCAATACCATGATCCACAGAGTTACGCACCAGGTGCACCAGAGGATCGGCAAGGGCTTCGACCAGGTTCTTATCCAGATCCGTGTCTTCACCTATCATCCGCAGATCTATCTCTTTATTGAGGCTGCGGGCCAAGTCACGAACCACCCTGGGGAAACGACCGAATACCTTCTTAATCGGCTGCATCCGGGTCTTCATCACTGCCCCCTGCAAATCGGAAGTCACCAGATCCAGGTTAGCCAGCGCCTTGGACATCTCCTCGTCTTCACGGGATATCCCGAGGCTGACCAAACGGTTACGCACCAATACCAGCTCACCGACCATATTCATGATCTCATCCAGGCGAGCCGTATCAACCCGAACTGTCGTTTCCCCCTGCGGCACGCTGGCCGCAGCCTTGGCAGGTGTAGCGTCTTTAGCAACTGCAGGAGACTTGGCCTGAGGCTTGGCGGCGGCTTTAGGCGCCTCGACTTTGCTAGTTGCAGCAGCGGCCTTTTGTACCGCCGCTGCATTCGTTGCCGGCGCTTGGGACGCGGCAGCTTGAGATGCCGAGGGTTGGGATACAGCAGGCGCTGAACCACTGGCTTTAGCCCCTGGACCGGCGCCTTTGCCATGTAACTCATCGAGGAGCTTTTCAAACTCATCATCGGAGATTTCATCGGCATCGACACTGGCAGATGCGGCTTCCTCAACAACAGCACTGTTGGCTGCAGGCGCCGCGGCAAACTGCCCCTTACCATGCAATTCATCGAGCAGTCGCTCAAATTCATCGTCTGTGATGTCATCTGAAGAGGAACTTACAGGAGCGCTGTCGCTGGACTTGAGGGCGTCACTACCCAAAGCCGGAGCACTGCCGACAGAAGGCCCCTTGCCTGAACCATGCAAGGCATCCAGCAAGGCTTCAAACTCGGCTTCATCAATTTCATCTATACTAGTCGATGTCTCGGGAGTCTGTGAAGTTGGCTCCTCAAACAGCTCCACCGCGGCACTATCAAGCATGCCATCAAACAACTCATCAACACTCTCATCGCCGGTTTCTACTGCGGCAGGCGTTTCAGCCTGAGCCTGTTCTGAAGGTAAAGGCGCACCTGAGCTAAGCAGCTTGAGTTTTGCCAATAACACTTCATCTGCAGCTTCCTGCTCCTGGCCGGATTGGGTTTGGTTGAACATGGTGTTAATCGTGTCCAACGCTTGCAGTATAATATCCATCAACTCGGAGTTGACACTGCGCTTACCGGTACGCAATAAATCGAAGGTGTTTTCTGCCTCGTGACAGACATCCACCATGGGCCCTAACCCGAGGAATCCTGCACCGCCTTTGACCGTGTGAAATCCCCTGAAGATGGCGTTCAGCAAATCTGTATCTTCCGGATTATTTTCCAGAGATACCAACTGCTCTTGCAACAGCTCAAGGATCTCGCCAGCTTCAATCAAAAAATCCTGGAGTATCTCTTCATCAACATCAAAGGCCATTAAATTGACTCCTAATTAGAAACCCAGACTTGAGAGCAGATCATCGACTTCATCCTGACCATTCACCACGTCTTCGCGTTGCTCTGCGTTCAGTATGGGGCCTTCTGCCTCTATGCTCTTATCCTCAGCACCGCAGAGATCATCCAGCGGCTGCTCACCGAACACTGTCAGCAAAGAAACCAAGCTGTTTTCCACTTCCCGCACCAGCTCTATGACCCGACGGATCATCTGTCCGGTCAAATCCTGAAAATCCTGAGCCATCAGTATCTGATTCAGTAATTCCCGCAGCCGACAAGCATCGGCTTCACTCTGTTGCATAAAGTGTTGTACGTCATGACACAGGCCCTTGAACTCATGCAAGGCCAAATCACGGCGCATCAGCTTATCCCAGGCGGGTTTGACATTTTGCAGATTGGTACTCAGAGCATCCGACAAAGGCAAGCATTCTTCGACTGCGTCCATAGTTTTGTTGGCTGCTTGCTCTGTCATATCAATGACATAGGTAAGGCGTTCTTTGGCATCGGGGATATCAGTGTTGGCAAGCTCAATAAGGCGGCTATCTACCTGAAAATCCACTAAGGCGTTGTGCAACTGGCGGGTCAGCTTACCGACTTCTTCGAACAGATCCCTTTGCAGGGGAGCCGCCAGTTCCCGCAGCAATTCGTCGGCCTTATCCTGCTCTCCCTGACTGAGCAGGGCAACCAATTCCTGTGCCTGCTCCAAAGTCACCAGCCCGGATGTCTCTGCTTTCATTGCATCACCCCACTCAACCGAGCCGTTCGAAAATCTTATCCAATTTCTCTTTCAACGTAGCCGCGGTAAAAGGCTTAACAACATAACCATTCACGCCGGCCTGAGCCGCCGCAATAATCTGTTCACGTTTGGCTTCGGCAGTTACCATTAACACAGGGATATGTTTGAGATGCTCGTCGGCACGAATCGCCTTGAGCAGGTCGATTCCCTGCATCCCAGGCATGTTCCAGTCGGTCACGACGAAGTCAAAGTCGCCCTTTTGCAGCATAGGCAGAGCTGTTGAACCATCGTCTGCTTCCTGGGTGTTATTGAACCCCAGGTCTCGCAACAAGTTCTTAATGATCCGTCTCATCGTTGAAAAGTCGTCAACGATGAGAATCTTCATATTCTTGTCCAAGGTTTCCTCCGGTGAGCTGACATACTTATAAGTTGCTCAATCATTAATTACGCTTGTGTCCAGTGCTTGAGTTTGGCTTTCAGCCTCAGCATGGCCTGACTATGGATCTGGCTCACCCGGGACTCACTTACCTCAAGAATGACACCAATCTCTTTTAAATTCAGTGCTTCGTCATAATACAGCGACAAAACCAAGGCATCGCGCTCTGGCAAGCGCTTAATGGCATCGGTTAAGGCTGATTGGAATTGGCTTTGAGCCAGGCCCTCAAAAGTGTCATCTGCCGGCATATCTTCCGACATCAACACATCGGGCGCTACCCCCAAATCTTCTATTCCTATGATTTTACCGGTGGAAACATCATTGAGAATATGATGGTATTCATCCAACGACATCTCCAATCGCTCGGCAATTTCACTATCACGGGCATCCCGCCCCAACTCCTGTTCGAGCTCATCCATCACCTGAGCGACTCGCCGGTTATTGCGATGAACCGAGCGTGGAACCCAGTCGCCACGGCGTATCTCATCTATCATGGCGCCACGAATGCGGATCCCGGCAAAGGTCTCAAACTTGGCGCCTTTGCTGCCATCAAACTTGGATGAAGCTTCCAGCAATCCCATCATGCCGGCCTGCAGCAGGTCATCGAGTTGAACCGATGCAGGCAGACGGGCAAGCAGATGATGGGCTATTCGTTTTACCAGCGGTGCATAATGCTCAACGATCTGTGTCTTATCGTTTAAACCTGCGTATGCAGCCGCTTTATTCACTCGTACCATCCTCTCGGTAATCTGTCCTTTGAACCAAGCGCTCAACAAAAAACTCGAGATGCCCCCCAGGTTGCTGAGGTATCGGCCAGCTCATAATCTTGTTTGCCAGTCCATGATAAGCAATACTGGCCGGAGACTTGGGATAGGCTTCCACTATCAATTTCTGTTTCCGCACCGACTTGCGTAGGTTCTCATCAAACGGAATGGTTGCCACAAGTTCAAGTGCCACATCCAAAAATCTGTCAGTTACTTTACTGAGCTTAGCAAATAACTCCATCCCTTCCCGCAAACTCCGTACCATATTTGCGACAATTTTGAAGCGGAACACACCATGCTCACGACTGAGGATCTTAATCAGCGCATAAGCATCGGTAATAGAGGTGGGTTCATCACAGACAACCACAAGTACATCCTGTGATGCACGGGAGAAGCTGAGTACCATATCCGAGATCCCGGCAGCCGTATCGACTACCAAAATATCAAACTGGGTTTTCATTTCACTAAAGGCGCGGATAAGCCCGGCGTGCTGAGCCGCAGTCAGTTCGACCATGGCCTGAGTCCCCGAGGTGGCAGGAATAATACCTATTCCTTTTGGACCTCGAACGATAATATCATCAAGCTCCGACTCTCCCGATAGCACATGGGACAAATTGCGTTCGGCGCGTAGGCCGAGCATCACATCCACATTAGCCAACCCTAAGTCAGCATCCAAAACCAGGACACGTTTGCCTTTTTCTGCCAGAGCAACCGCAGTGTTGATGGAGACACTGGTTTTACCCACGCCCCCCTTGCCTCCGGTCACGGCAATTACTTTTACTTTTTCGTTATTTGGTTGATTCATCATTCGTAAACCGCTCGCTTGGTCCCGGGTCATAGCTTTACTCAAATGCATAGGTCATCTCTTCTGACCTGGCTTTATTATTAAAATGACTTGCTTCAGTCTTGTTCAATATGGCCAATGCCTGCTTGGCCAAGGTCAGGGTATCAGCGACCTGCATATCCTCAGGAACCCTTTGACCATCAGTAATATAACTTAATGATAATCCACTTTGGATCAACACGCTCAACGCGGCACCCAAAGAGACGGACTCATCAAGTTTAGTTAAAACCGCCCCTGCGAGATCAATTCGCTGGAAATGACTTACCGCCTCTTCAAGCACCCGACGTTGGCCGGTCGCCGAGAGCACCAGATAGCTACGAATAGGCAAACGGGTATTGGCGGCAAGGTTATCCAGTTGTTGGTACAAGCGCATATCCCTTTGCCCCATACCAGCGGTATCTATCAAAACCAGCTTCCGGCTGCGGAACTGATACAGTATCTGCTCCAACTCATTGAGGTCATGAGCCTGCTTCACCGGACATCCCATTATTTTGCCATAAGTTGCCAATTGCTCAAAGGCTCCGATGCGATAATGGTCCATGGTAACCAACAATACGGAATCCGGGCCATGATGGGCAATAAAACGGGCCGCCAATTTAGCCAATGTCGTGGTTTTACCGACTCCTGTAGGGCCGACCAGCGCAACAATACCGCCCTGACGCATTAAATCATCACCCTGATTATCAAGCAGGTTTGCCAGACTTTGCGGCAAGGCATGCCCAAGCTCAGCACTTTGATAGTGCTGACTCAGCGATGCCAGACGCTCGGCAACTTCAGGGGAGAATTCGGCTTCCAGTAATTTACGTTCCAGCATGGCGCCGACAGGATCGGTGCGGCTACGCTGATCCGCCATCAAACTGGACAGCTGATGAGTCAACAAGCCGCGCAGAGAAGCCAGCTCTTCACGCATGGCCTCCATCTCTTGTTGTTGCTTGGCGCTATTGCCCTTACTTGCCCGCTCAGGTGTTTTTTCCCGCAGCTGTGGGGCTGGTTTATGCTCTTCAGTAAGCCCTTGGGCCCAAGCCGGCATCTCCAGTTCCTTGACGTTACTTTGCTGCCCAAGCTGTTCATTCAAACGGCTCTGTTGCCGCTCAAGTAAAGCCTGCAATGAGTCGGCCACAGGCTCTGGTTTGGCTTTTCTGTTAGCCTGTACATGCCCAGCGCCGAGGGAGACTTTATCCTCCCCCAATTCCATAAAAGGCGATGCAGTTGGTGCCGCTGCTGGCTTGGGGTCGTCATAATCAACCGCTGCCACTATTTCAATGCCGCCGGTAACCTTTTTATTGGACATGATCACGGCATCTGCGCCCAGAGTCTCTTTCACCTGAGCCAGGGCTGCGCGCATATCTTTGGCAAAAAAACGTTTAATCTTCACTCTCGGTTACCCCTGTTGGCCAACGGCTGCCACTATACGTATCTGTTTCTCGTCTGGGATCTCCTGATAAGAGATCACCCGCAGATTGGGAATAGTGTGCTTAACAAAACGAGACAGGGTTGAACGCAGCATGCCGGATGTCAGCAATATGGCGGGCTGACCGACCATTTCCTGCTTCTGGGCTGCGCCTGCCAGTGACTGTTGCATACGCTCTGCCAGTCCCGGCTCGATATTCGGACCTTCGCCCCCTGTCGCCTGCATTGACTGATGCAACATCTGTTCCAATTCTGGCGCCAAAGTTATGACGGGGATTTCCGGCTCAGGACCGGCTATCTCCTGCACTATCATACGCTTGAGGGCAATACGCACTGCGGCGGTCAACACCTCGGTATCATTACTCTTGGGCCCATACTCAAGCAAAGTTTGCACTATGGTACGCAGATCCCGAATCGACACCCCTTCATTAAGCAAGTTTTGCATCACTTTAACCACATTACCCAAGGTCATCACATCGGGAATAAAACCATCGACCAATTTGGGCGAATGCTTGGCCAGCATATCCAGCAACTGTTGCACTTCTTCGTAGCCCAGCAGTTTGGAAGCGTTGTTGGTCAAAAGTTGGCTGAGATGGGTAGCGACTACCGTTGCGGCATCCACAACCGTGTACCCCAGTGTTTGGGCGTGCTCTCTGAGCTCGGGTGCAATCCAAACCGCATCCAGGCCAAAGGCGGGATCTTTGGTTTCTATGCCATCAAGCTTACCAAATACCTGGCCCGGGTTGATTGCCAATTCGCAATCGTGACGCACTTCGGCTTCACCACTTGCCACCCCCATCAAGGAGATACGATAGGCATTGGGGGAAAGGTCCAAATTGTCGCGGATATGCACCGCCGGCACCAGGAATCCCAGCTCCTGGGACAGCTTCTTGCGAACCCCTTTGATACGGCCAAGAAGCTCGCCGCCCTGACCTTTATCCACCAAAGGAATAAGGCGATAACCTACCTCCAAACCTATGGTGTCAACATGACGCACATCATCCCAGCTAAGCTCTTTGGGTTCGCTAAGGCTTTTCTCGGTCGGCCCTTTCTTGGCCAGCTCCAGCGCCTGTTGTTTGTTCTTTTCATTGCGCTTATAGATGAAGAAAGCGCCCACTGAGGTCAGTACTGCAAAGGTTAAAAATGCCAGATGTGGCATGCCGGGTACTATTCCCATCACAAAGAGCACGGCCGAAGCGATCATTAAAGATTTGGGATTGTCGAACATCTGCTGTACGACCTGCTGCCCCATATCGCCGGACTCATTCTGGCGGGTCACCATCAGCGCCGCAGCAATCGACAACAGCAGCCCTGGGATCTGCGCTACCAGGCCGTCACCTATGGTCAGCAGGGTGTAAATCTCTACCGCTTGGGAAAAACTCAGCCCGTGCTGGACTATACCTATGATGAAACCACCCAGAATGTTGATCACCAAGATCAAAATACCGGCAATCGCGTCCCCTTTCACAAACTTGGAAGCACCATCCATAGAGCCGTAAAAGTCAGCCTCGCGGGTCACCTCTTCGCGGCGCACCCTGGCCTGTTCCTGGTTAAGGATCCCGGCATTGAGGTCAGCATCAATCGCCATCTGTTTACCCGGCATGGCGTCCAAGGTAAAGCGAGCACTTACCTCAGAGATACGCCCTGCACCTTTGGTCACCACGGCAAAGTTGATGATAATCAGAATGAGGAACACCACCAGACCCACGGCATAGTTACCGCCGATCACCACCGAGCCGAAGGCTTCAATCACTTTACCGGCGGCATCACCACCATTGTGACCCTCAAGCAACACCACCCGGGTAGAAGCGACGTTAAGCGCCAGTCTGAGCAGAGTGGCAACCAGCAAAACAGTCGGGAAAGCGGCAAAATCCAGCGGCCTTTGGGTATAAACAGCCACCAAGAGCACCACCAGCGCCAAAGCGATATTGAAGGAAAACAAGATATCCAGCAAAAAGGCCGGCATAGGCAAAACTATCATGGCCAATGTCGCCAGCACCAAAAGCGGCGTGCCTACGCCCTTGAAGTTTGCCGGTTTTACTTGCCTCAGTTGCCCGAGCGTCGCTTTAACATCCATTCACTATTAGCCTGAAGTTTGACACTTGGGCTGAGTTCAGCAAGTTTCGCGCCAAGTTCACCTCAATACTGCTTGTATTCATCCGGAATGGGTTGATTGAGAGGAATAGGTTTGGGCCGTGTGCCCTTGCCTTTTTGGTATTGCCTGAGCTGGAACACATAAGCGAGCACTTGGGCCACAGCGGTGAAAAGACCTTCAGGGATCTGTTGATTAAGCTTGGTGGTATGGTAAATCGCCCGCGCCAATGGCGGCGCCGACACTATGGCGACTTGGTGCTCCCTGGCAATTTCACGGATTTTAAAGGCCACATCGTCGACACCTTTGGCAAGCACAAAGGGCGCCGGTGACTTGTCGACATCATATTTTATCGCCACCGCAAAGTGCTCAGGGTTAACCACTATCACATCGGCATTGGGCACTTCGGTCATCATCCGCCGCTGGGCCATCTCCCTTTGCAACTGGCGAATACGGCCTTTGACTTCAGGCTTGCCTTCAGTGTCTTTGTACTCGTCCTTGACTTCCTGTTTGGTCATCCGCAACTGTTTGGCGTGATTCCAAATTTGAAACGGCACATCGATCACCACTATCACTAAGGTCGAAGCGCAGAGTAGAATAAAGATCCATACCAAGAGCTCCAGTGCATGGCGTATATTGCCCGGCAGGTGATCCTGCGACAACCTCAGGATATCGTCGAAATAAAAACTCAGCAGCAGATAGGCCGATAGCGCCACCACAGAAAACTTGGCAATCCCCTTGGCCAACTCCACCAGCGCCTGTACCCCAAACATACGTTTGAAGCCGTTCAAAGGATTCATCTTGCTGCCCTTGGGCATAAATGCCTGGGCCGAGAAACTAATACCACCGAGGACAATATTACCGACAAAGGCCACGAAACCGAGAAACAGAATAAAACCGGCCATAGGCCAACCCAACTCGGCGGCAACTATACCCCAGACATTGAACAGACTATTGGTATCGAATATCTGATCCCGCTCCATGGAGAAGAGACGGCTCATGACCGAGGCCAGACTGGCAGCCAGACTTGGCCCCAACATGGCAAAACCAAGAGCTGCAGCCAATAATACCGCTGAAGTGCCTAACTCTTTTGACCTTGCAACCTGCCCTTTCTCTCTGGCCTGTTGCAAGCGCCTGGAGGTTGCCTCCTCGGTTTTTTCCTGCCCATCTTCGTTTTCTGCCATCAGGGCACTCCATCCAGATTACAGGTCAGCTCCAGCATGTCACACAGCAACAGCTGCGCCGCATGCCAAACCTCATCGAAGTGAGCCATCACAGGCCCCAGCGTCAGCCACAGAATAATCAGCCCGCCTATCATGGTGACGGGAAAACCTATGGCAAAGATGTTCAATTGTGGCGCCGCCCGGGTCATTACCCCGAAAGAAAGGTTAACGGTAAGCAAAGCCACAATGGCCGAGATAGACATGGTCAAGGCGGCACCAAACATATAGCTGCCCCACTCGGCCAGGGTACGATAGTTGGCGATTTTTATCCCTTCATTGGATACCGGCAAGGTTTCAAAGCTTGCCACCAACATACGTATCATCACCAGGTGACCATCGACCGCCAGGAAGATCATGGTGGTGAGCAGCAAAAAGAAGTTACCTATCACAGGTGTCTGCTGCCCTGAGCTGGGATCCACCATGGAAGCAAAGCCCAAACTAGTTTGCATACCTATTATCTGCCCGGTCAGTACAAAGGTTTGCATAATGAGCAAGGTGACAAACCCCATGGCAGTGCCGATAAGAATTTGCTGAGCAGTAATAAATACCGCCGCCAGAGAGAAAAGCTCCACCCCGGGCATGGGCGGCAGGACGGGGGCTATCGCCACAGTCATGGCCAGCGAAAGCAACAAACGGACTCTGGCTGGCGTGGTATTGGCACCGAAAACCGCCATCACCATCAACATGCTGGCCACCCGAAACAGGGGCCAAAGGTAGGCGGCCAGGGTTTGTTGAATGCTGTCGAACAATATCTCCATGGTTCAACCCACCACTTGCGGGATCCTGTGAACCATCTCGATAAAAAACTCCATCATGGTACGTACCAGCCAATGGCCGAGAAACATGAGTGCGAACAGAGTCATCAAGAGTCTGGGCAGAAAACTCAGTGTCTGTTCGTTAATAGAGGTTGCCGCCTGAAACACGGCCACAATCAAACCTATAACTAACCCGGGCACCACTATGGCCGAAACCATCAACACAATCACCGCCAGGGCTTCGCGAAAAATGTCGATCAGTGCCTCGGGAGTCATTTATGCCTCCTATAAACCGAAGCTGCCGGCGAGCGTACCCATCACCAGGGTCCAGCCATCGACCAGTACAAACAGCATAATTTTAAACGGCAAGGAAACAATCATGGGGGACAACATCATCATACCCATGGCCATCAGGATACTGGCCACCACCAAATCCAGTACCAGAAATGGCACGAACAGCATAAAGCCTATCTGGAATGCGGTCTTGAGTTCACTGGTGATAAAGGCCGGGATCACCACAGTCATGGGAGCATCTTCAGGATTGTTGATATTCTGATAACCTGAGATCTCAATAAAGGAGTTGAGATCTGTGGTGCGGGTCTGCGACAACATAAACTTTTTAAGCGGCGATTGTCCGGCATCGAATGCCTGCTGCAAGGTCATACTGTCATTCATGTAAGGTTGCACCGCATCATCATAGATACGGTCAAACACTGGCGCCATGATAAAGAAGGTCATAAACAGGCTCATACCAATAAGAACCTGATTGGAGGGAGTCTGCTGCAGCCCTATCGCCTGCCGCAAGATAGACAAGACGACTATGATTCGGGTGAAAGAGGTCAGCATGATCACCATAGCCGGCAGAAAGCTCATGGCGGTCATCAGCAGTAAGATCTGCATGGTCACCGAATACTGGGTCGAACCATCTGCCCCGGTCGTCACGGTTACCGCAGGAAACAGCGCATCCTGAGCTTGGGCAAAGCCTGGCAACAATATCAGGGGAAGTAGCAGGAGTGGCCAATATTTCATCATGGTTTCACCCTGGCTTGTCTGAGCTTGGCGGCGAAGCTCTCGTTGTCTATAGTCACCGGCCGCTCCAGCTTATCCACCAGGGAAACTTGCGCCGCGGTAACTCCCAGCAGGTACTGTTGACCGTCCAACTCCACCAACACCAACCTTTCTTTTTGCCCCAGCGGGGTAACCGCCAGGGTCTTAATAGCCGATTGGCTGCCCGGCACCAGATTAAGGCGTTTAACCAGATAAGCCAGCACAAAAATCAGCGCCAGTACCAGGATAAGCCCACCCATCATGCTGGCCATAGTCGCCAGGCTACTGCCGCCGTCGTGAGTCAAGGCGGTTGCCGCCTGGGTCGTTGTTTGAGTCATGGCCACCGGCTTATTTAAGTTTCTTAATGCGTTCTGTCTGGCTTATCACATCCGTCAAACGGATACCGAACTTGTCGTTAACCACGACCACTTCACCGTGAGCAATCAAGGTGCCGTTGACCATCACATCCAGAGGTTCACCGGCGACTCTATCCAGTTCCACTACCGAGCCTTGGTTAAGCTGCAACAGATTGCGAATGCTGATAAAGCTGCGTCCCACCTCCATGGAGATAGTCACGGGAATATCCAAAATGGTATCCAGTTTGGCGGCTTCCTCTTCCGACAAGGGTTTGGCATCATTCTTCAGCTCATCCAAATCAACCGCTTTGGCCTCCTCTTCAGCCTGCTCAGCCATGGCGGCCGCCCAATCGTCCATCTCTTCAGTACTCATTCTCTCTCACCTTATATTTCCGAGATATCCTTGGATTTCCCTTTGCGGGTTACCAGCTGCAGTTCGGTCTTGACCGTTTCCGGACGCGGGATCTTGTCGCAGATCTTCAGCGCCAGGTTTTCCTTGACTCTCCCCAACTTACATCTGTAAGTAGGCAAGTCTTCAATCTTCATCACTATATGCTCAGGCAACTCAACCGGGATCACATCACCGGCCTTAAATTCCATCACTTCTCTTAAGGTCATCTCTTTTTCAAGCAAGCGCGCATCCAGCCCCACTTCGACATCCATGATCTCGTCTTTCAGCGCTTGAGACCAGCGCATATCGGTATCTTGCTTATCGCTTTGAACCCCGGCATCCAGCAACTCCCGGATTGGCTCGATCATAGAATAAGGCATGGTGATGTGGAAATCGCCACCACCACCGTCTACCTCAATATGAAAAGAGTTCACCACCACCACTTCGGTCGGGCTAACGATATTGGCCATCGCCGGGTTAACCTCTGAGTCCAGATAGTCGAATTCGACATCCATCACAGGCGCCCAGGCATCTTTGTAATCTTCAAAAATAATCTTCAACAGCAGTTGCACTATGCGCCGCTCTGTCGGGGTGAACTCCCGTCCCTCAATCTTGGCGTGGAAACGGCCATCACCACCGAAGAAGTTGTCCACCAGAATGAACACCAATCTGGCTTCCATGGTGATCAGTGCCGTGCCCTTGAGCGGACTAAAGCGCACCATATTCAAGCTGGTTGGCACAAACAGAGTGTGCACATATTCACCAAACTTGAGCATCTGTACGCCGTTAATGGAGACTTCGGCGGCCCGGCGCATCATGTTGAACATGCTGATCCGCAGGTGACGGGCAAAGCGCTCGTTGACAATTTCCAGAGTCGGCATCCGGCCACGGACGATACGATCCTGTGAAGAAAAGTCATAGGACTGAGCTTCAAGAGTCGACTCCTGCGAATCATCTTCTTCGACGTCGTCCACGCCATGCAGCAGCGCATCAATTTCGTCTTGGCTTAATAAATCACTCACGATATTGCCTTCGCCTCTTGTCCCTGTTACTGCATCACAAAGCCGGTAAACAGCACTTTCTCAACCACTTTTCGGCCTGTTACCGGTTGCAGCGTGTTTTGCACATTGAGCAGCGCCAACTGCCTGAGCTCATCCTTACCCGCCTGGCTGCTGAGCTTTTCGACATCGGCACCGCTGAAGGTAGTCAGCAGTGCATCTTCAATCAATGGAACATGCTTCCTGATAGTGACATCGTCATCACTGCCCCGCACCATAAGCTGCACCTTAATCTCCACCAGCCTGGAACGGTTGGCCCCCGGCAGGTTGAACAGAAATGGTCTGGGCATAGCGACATAGAAGGCTTCCCTGCTGTCGTTGACCTGAGTGACTTCGGTACCCTGCTCCCCCTTGGCTGCATCGTTCGCAGAATCATCTGAGCCACCCAGGAAAAACCACAAGCCAGCGCCAATCAGCAGCAACACCACCAGACCTATGCCACCGAAGATAAAGAGTTTCTTTCTACTTTTAGGCGCCTGCGCCTCTTGCAGCTCAAGCTCTTCTTGCTCTGCCATCCTCTTTCCTATCCCTTAATCAACCGCACTGCCCGCGGAAAAATGCCATCCCTATAGGTTACCTGCTCAGGCGTAATAATCTATACCCGAGCCATAACTTGTTGTGTGATTTGTGCTTTGTACCGTTTCTTCGACGGAAATTTCACCGTTGGCGCTCTCCTGGGCAAAACCACCGCCATTGCCACCTTGCTGCTCGCCTTGCTCACGACCACCTTGGGAAATATGGCTATCGGCCAGGTTCATTCCCTGCTCCTGCAACATTTCTCTCAATCTGGGCATAGCCTGTTCCAGCATATCCCGGGTTTGCGGTTGGGTGACATGGAACTGCACTTGGGTCTGATCGCCATGCACCTGAACCCTGACCATCATGGCTCCAAGCTCAGGTGGATCGAGACGAATTTCAGCCTGTTGCACACCATTACTGACCATGGTGATCAACTGCTGCCGCATCACGGGGGCAAAGCGTTGCACCATATCGGCGGTTTGCAGTGATTGCTCCATCCCCTGCCTCAACGACAGTTGATATTGGGCCATCTCTCCCCGCTGGGGAGGCTGTAATCCTTGTTGATGCAGCTGTTGCTGGAATGGGCTGATATCTGTCTGGGTTGATGCCGCATCACCCTTTAGCGCCTGATGTATGGCGTCACTCACAGGGCTTCGCACCTCGGCAGCAGTCTGAGTACCTTTCACCTCAGCCTTGACTAAGCTGGCGAGAACATCCTTGGCGACAGCTTTGTCACTCTTGCCGTCAGCGCCAACAGCAGTTGCCGCCGCGGCCACCGCAGCACCCAACTTGCCGGCAGTATCTGTCTTGGCCTTATCGGCAATTACGCTTTGCGCCAAGATCTTGTCACTCTTTTCCTCTGTGGCATTGAGCACAGCTTCACGAACCACAGCTGCCATACCATCCTGAGTCGCCGCCTTACGCGCTGACTTATCAGCATCCGGCCAACCCATTTGTTGCTCGCCTTGCTGAGACTTGGCCTTATCTGCCGTAACCGTCATATCAAGAGCCAGCAAAGGAGCATCTAAGGTTTCATCCTCTGCTTCGCTATCGCCTTTGCTTGCCGCTTTCTGATCAGTATCGGTCAGTTTGGCGCTGTCTTGTTCACTCTCGTCACTTTCGTCAGCGGTAATCAGTTCTGCGCCTTCCGGGCTATCTGTCGCTACTATGCCAAGCTCGACACCACTCTGTTTAAGGTTTTCCAGGAGCTGTATCTGTTCTTCGGGAGACATGGCCTTGATCTCATCTTCCTTGAGCCCGGTAAGTGCGGCAATCTGTGTTAGCAGACTTTGCTCATCGACTTCGGTGGCCATAGCGGTGACCATAGTGCCGTCTTCAGACGGCAAGTTCTTGCCCATGGCTATCTGCCCCAAAATGAGCGAGACATCAACGGCCTGTTCTGCATGGAGGTTTTCACTATCAAGACTGCCGCCGGTAAATGTCGGCTTAACGCTTTGTGAGTCAAATGAAAATTTAGTCTGCGCCTGTTGATAAGCGGCGAAAAAAGCTTCGTTATCAGTAGATTGTAGTGCATCTGTGGCGGAAACTCCCTTGCCGCCCGCATTGCCGATCAGGATATTGGATAACTGCTGCATGCCTTCCTCCAGCACCTAGGCCCTCAATAGATAAAGATAGGCCGAGTCAGAATTAATGTCTCTGTCTCAAATAAAGCAAAATTCACGCCAACAAAAAATATAGAGTGGATTATCAAGGAATTGTCCGGGAATGAAAGTCTGTGGAAGCTCAGTGGTTCAGCTTACGACGAAAAAACTGCTGGGAAGCAAACTCATCGATGAGTTTCTGCTCCTGTTTGGCGGCTTTGGCTTCGGCCTGCAGGGCTTTTTTCTCCAGCAACATCTCCACCGCCTTACGCTTTTGCTGCTTCTCCAGCCAATGTTGCTGCCGATAGCCCCGCTGCTTATCGGCCTCGGCAACCACGGCGAGTTGTTGCCCTATGGCATCATCTACCTGACGCACAAATCGATGAAACTGCTGGTAATAGGAGGCGCCAATGCTCTGCCCCTGCTGGGCATCGAGTTGCTTCATATAGTCAAGACGGTATTCCTGCAGCGCCTGCAACTGAGACTTACGCCTCTGGCATTCCATTTGCGCGGCTTTAAGCTGCAGTGCCGCCTGCTCTTCGGCTTCGACCGCCAGTTTCAACACTGTGTGCAAAGGATCGGGTTTCGCCATCTGTATTACTATTCCTTAAAATTGCCTGCCTTGCGGGCCTTAACCCGACTCTCTCAATCAGGCTCTGGCTACCCTATTCTCAGCACTTTTTTGTCGAGCCCCAAAACCCATGCACAGAGTGATATTACACCTTACATTGGGCTGCCAGCTGCCCCAACATCTGCTGGCAATCACTGAAACTAATAGCATCGCGCATCCCCTGCCGCAAAAAGGCGTTCATGGCGGGTTGCAGGCGTATGGCGTTGTCGATACGCGGATCCGAGCCTTGGGAATAGGCTCCGATGGAGATCAGATCCCGGTTTTGCTGGTAGAGCGAATACACCTGCTTGACGCGCCGCATCGCTTCGAGGTGCGCCTCACTTATCACCATAGGTGCCACCCGGCTGATGGAAGCTTCAATGTCTATCGCCGGATAATGCCCTGAGTCGGCCAAGGCCCGCGACAGCACTATGTGACCGTCCAAAATGGCCCGCGAGGCATCGGCAATGGGATCTTGCTGATCATCCCCTTCGGTAAGCACAGTATAGAAGGCAGTGATCGAGCCCTGCCCTTCACCGCCATTACCGGCGCGCTCCACCAAACGGGGCAACTTGGCAAATACCGAAGGCGGATAGCCTTTGGTTGCCGGCGGCTCACCGACCGCCAGGGCGATTTCCCGCTGCGCCTGAGCATAACGGGTCAGGCTATCCATCAACAGCAGAACATCATAGCCGAGATCGCGAAAATACTCGGCTATCCGAGTCGAGGTTTCGCAGGCGCGAAGGCGCATCAAGGGAGAGGTATCTGCCGGAGCAGCTATGACCACAGAGCGGGCCCGTCCCTCTGCGCCCAGGATCTCTTCGATAAACTCTTTTACTTCCCGGCCACGCTCCCCCACCAGGCCAACCACAATAATGTCGGCCGTGGTGCCGCGGGTCATCATGCCAAGAAGCACACTCTTACCCACGCCGGAGCCGGCAAAGAGCCCCATACGTTGGCCCTTGCCCACGGTAAGCATGGCATTGATGGCTCTGACGCCTACATCGAGCGGTTCGGTAATCGCCCGTCTGGCCAAGGGGTTGATTGCCGGGCTGTGGCGCGAGGCTTGTTCGTCTGTGTGCAGGGCGCCCATACCATCGAGCGGCTGGCCGTTACCGTCCAGCACCCGACCAAGAAGACTCAAACCAACGCTGAGCCCGGTTTGCTCACCAAGCGGCATCACTTTGGCTCCGGGCAGCACGCCCCTGAGTTCTTCCACCGGCATCAGATACAATAGCTCATCGTCAAAACCTATCACCTCGGCAATAAGCTTACCCGCCATGGTATCTATAGCGCAGAGACTACCGACCGGCGCCCGGCAACCACTGGCTTCCAGCGTCAGGCCAACCACCCGCACCAACTGGCCGCTGGCAACCGCTTGAAACGGCGCTTGCTTTTCGGCCAAGTGTTTGAGTTCACTCAGCAGTTGGCTTCGGCGCTGCTGCATCATGAGCGTCTCCTTCGCTGGGCTGTTCGCCCTCTTGACTTGCGGTCTCGGCCTTGTCGCTCACAACGGCTGTTTGTTCATCTGCAAGCGTTTGCCCCTGCTCGCTGTCCGGTATAGGCGGGCTTATCCTATCGTCTATTGCGGCCTGCTGCTGAGCAGCCCTTTTCGCCAACATGGATTGTTCGGCTTCAAGATTGGCAAACACCCCGTCCAAACGGGTTTCCAGACGCATATCCACTTGCGAGCGTTGGCTGTCCACCACACAATCGCCCCGGTTGAGGCCGGGATCGGCTTCCAGTGTCCAGCGGTTACGTGCCAGTTGTTCTTCACCGTAGAGCTCGCTGACCAAAGCCATATCTTCGGGATGCAGGCGCAGATTCACTTTCTGCTCTTTGAGTGGCAGGGCATCTATCCCTTGCCTGAGCGCCGCCAGTATATGTTCCGGATGGGTTTTCAATTCATGGGCAATAAGATTGCGCGCCAAAGTGGCGACCAAGGTCAGTAGCGATTCTTCTATCCGGGTATCCAGCAGCGCCAGCGGCGCCTCGAACTGAGCGAGCAAAGCATCGAAACGTTCTATCATGGCGGCGGCCTGCTGTAGGCCTTCTTCCCGGCCTTGCTCAAGCCCCTGGGAAAAACCTTCACTGTGGCCCTGTTCCAAGCCCTGAAGACGCCCTTCCTCCAGGCCTTTGGCCAGCCCTTGCTCCTTACCTTCGGCAAAACCTTCCTGCTCGGCTTGCTCGCGGATAGATTCGATTTCAGCCAAAGTCGGTGGCGAAATAACTTCTTCGGCAACAGCCTTGGGCTCTATGCGTCCAGGTTTGTGACCAAACAGGTTACTCGGCTTAAACGGCATGGCGTCACCCACATCGGGCAACTGCCAATGAACAAACTCGTCTGCTTCATCCGGCGGCAAAATATTGTGGGGCACCTTTTTGTCTGTCATTCAAATTCGCCTGTCAGAGGAATTCTTCACTGCCGCCGCCACCGAGCATAATCTCTCCGGCATCGGACAAGCGACGGGCGATGGACAATATCTCTTTCTGGGCCACTTCCACTTCGCTGATACGAATTGGCCCCATGGCCTCGAGATCGTCACGCAGCAATTCGGCAGCACGTTTGGACATATTGCCGAGGATCTTTTCCTTCAATGGCTCGTCGGCGCCCTTGAGCGCCTTCATCAGTACATCCTGCTGCACTTCCCGCAGCAGCGTCTGAATACCACGGTCGTCGACATCGATGAGGTTTTCGAACACGAACATCAAGTCCTGGATCTGCTGCGCCATCTCTTCGTCGGACTCGCGCAGGGTTTCCATCAGTTGGCTCTCCACCCCGGTATCCAGGTAGTTCATAATGTTGGCAGCAGCCTTCAAACCACCCATCTTGGCCGCCTGGGCGCCACCCTGACCGGCAAACTGTTTCTCCATGATGTCGTTCAGCTCCTGCAGTGCTGCAGGTTGCACCTCTTCGAGGTTGGCGATACGCATCATCAAATCGAGACGGGTGTTTTCCGGGAACTGGGCAAAGATTTCCGCCGCCTGATCCGGTTCAAGATAGGACAAAACAATGGTTTGGATCTGCGGGTGTTCGTTCTGGATGATAGTCGCCACCTGTCTGGCGTCCATCCACTTGAGCGAGTCGAGGCCTTTGGCGCCACTGCCCATGACAATCTGCTCGATAAGATTACCGGCCTTGTCTTCACCCAACGCGGTAGTCAGTGCCTTACGCACAAACTCTTCGCTGTTAAAGCCGATGGAGGAGTATTTCTGGATATCATCCAGAAACAGCTTGTGAACCGCCACCACCTTCTCCTGGCCGAACTCCTGCATGGCCGCCATGGCCATACCCACCTTTTGAACCTGTTTGGGTTCCAAGTGTTTGAGAATAGAGGCCGCATCGGCTTCACTGAGACTCAGCAACAAAATGGCGGTCTTCTCAATCCCGTTGAGATTCTTGACGTCGAAGCCGCTCTCGGCTGGTTTATCCGCTTTTTTTTCAGGCATCTTCTTGCAACCAGTTCTTCACCACTTGGGTGGACAGTTCAGGTTCATTGGCCACCAGAGCACGTATGGCCTTAATCATATCATCATCTTTGTGCAGATCCGGTATCAGAATCGAACCGTCATCGGCATAGCTGTATTCACTTTCAGGGCGGTTGAGCATGCCCAGGGTGTCGGCAGCGTACTGATCTTCAATGTCTGCCAGCTCGTGCCCCAGCGCAGGTTCATCCGGCATATTCTGGCCATCGGGGTAGATGAGGCGCTTGAGCATGGGACGCACCACGAACAGGATAAGCACCAAAATCACCAAGGCACCTATGCCGAGTTTCATCGCCCGCCAGAACCAGGGCTGCTCCCACAGAGGTGGCTCAGGCAGGTCTTCAACCAGCTGATCCATAAAGGGCACAGTCACCACTTCTATCATGTCGCCCCTTTGGCTGTTGAAGCCAACGGCGCCTTCCAGCAAGCGACGGATATTGGCCATCTCTTCACCTGTGCGAGGCACTCTGGCGACCTGACCATTTTCACCGGCAGCCCCAGCCTTGTAGTCGACCGCCACTGAGACACTGACCCGGCGTACCACACCTATCTGCTGCCGGGTATGGCTGATGGTGGTATCCAGCTCAAAATTACGGGTCGCTTCCCTATGGCTGTTGCCTGAAGTAGCACTGCTGCTTTGCGTCGCATCGGCAGCGTTTTCAGGAATATTGGACTCCATCGGCGGCTGATTGGAAAGGGCTCCGGGGATACCGCCACTGCTGCCACCGACACTGTTGTTTTCAACTGTCATTTCACTGCGAAGTGATGGCAGATCCGGGTTGAAACGCTTGGCAGTTTGCTCGACGGCGGTGAAGTCCATGCTGACATCCACCTGAGAGGTGAAGTTTTCCGGGCCGAGAATGGGCATCAGAATCGAGTCAATTTTGTTGCGGTATTCGTTTTCTTTTTGTTGTACCAGTTCCAGCTCGCGCCTGGCGCGGGCAGATACCCCGTCCTGACTGCCTGAATTCAGCAAACGGCCGTTGGAGTCTGTCACTGTCACCCGACTGGGATCCATGTCATGAACCGCTGAGGCGACGATATCCACTATCGCATCAACCTCCTCCTGGCCCAAACCGCCCCTGCGGGTATTGACCACCACAGTGGCACTTGGCTTGGCACGGTTGCGGGCGAACACATTTTCCTTTGGCAGCGCCAGGATCACCTTGGCGCGGCTGACACTATTGAGCTCTTCAATCGCCCGCGCCAGGTTCATCTCCTGACTCTGCTTCAGCCGTGCCTGCTCCATCCGCTGGCTGACACCAAAGCCGGAGTCCTGACTCAGATAATCCTTGGCATCGGCGCTGGAATCTATACCGGCGCGGCTCAGCATCATCTTCACGTCCTGATATTTATCTTCAGGAACAGTTATCACATCGACTTCAATCTTGTACGGCACCCGGTTCTTATCCAGTACATCGAGTACTTGTACCATCTCCTGAGTGTCCATCTTGCCCAGTGGCCGATATTCAGGCTCCTGAGCCCAGATCATCACAAATACCGCCAGCGCCAGACAGATAGCCAATGCCAGGATCATGGTGATCTGCCGCAACATATCGACTCCCCCGAGGGAACCCAATACACCCGACTTGTTTTCCTGTTGGACCCCATCCAGCGTAGTTCCAGCGGCGGAAACATTGGATCCTGCTACTAATTCTGTGCTCACTGTGCGTTCCTGTTATCCGGGATCTGTGATGCAAGCAGGCCTTAAACAGGCATGCTCATAATCTCTTTGTAAGCTTCGACCAGCTTGTTGCGCACCTGCACTGTAGCCTCGAAGGCAACGCTGGCTTTCTCGCGGGCAATGACAGTGTCAGACAGAGAAACAGTGGTGTCGCCCATCTCCAGCCGGGTAGCCAGATTGGATGATGTGCTTTGCAGCTCACTGACATTGCCGACCGCCTGGGCCAGCAATTGGCTAAAGTCGGCCCCTGAGGTATTGCCCACCTGACGTACAGGCGAAGACTGAAATCCCGTTGGGGCAATTTCACCTTTAAGTGATTGCATTTCCTGCAATAAAGAATTGGCACCTATTTGCATCTTCTCACTCCTGTCGTCAGCGAATTGACGAAAAATCTGGGTTACCGGACTCTATGCAATTAGTTTGCCAAAAGTGGAAAAAACAAGATTGAGAGAGCTAAAGGCCCTGAATTCAAGCAGAGCCAGAGGAAAGACAAAAAGGATTGGAAAGCGGCCTGACGGCCACTTTGGGAGATGACTCAGGCGGGCACCTCTATGCCCATCTCACGCATACGCGCCATCTTGTATCTGAGAGTGCGGGCACTGATCCCAAGCTTCTCGGCCACCAGCTTACGGCTGCCCTGACACTGAGCCAGAGTCTCGAGAATAATTACATGCTCCTGAGCCTTGAGTTCATCACCGAGTGCTTCCGGCGTTTCCTGGGCTGTGGTATCTCCCAGCGCAACATCCTGCAGATCGATAATAATATCGCCGGCTTCTATCTGCCCTTGATTCAAGATCAGTGCTCGCTGGATCACGTTATCCAGCTCACGGACATTCCCCGGCCAGCGGTGGGCCAACAAACGCCGCACAGCAGCATCGCTGAGAGTTGGAACCGGGTTAATCGCCGCATTTTCGGCATGGCGTGCCAACAGATGCTTGGCCAGCGGAATGATATCCGCCGGTCGTTGATTCAGTGCCGGCCAGGCAAGCGGGAACACATTGATCCTGTAATAAAGATCTTCGCGAAACTCGCCCTTGGACACCATATCTTTCAGATCCCGGTTGGAAGTTGCCAGCACCCTGACATCGAGCTTAATGGTCTTGCGGCCACCCAGGCGTTCAACCTCACGCTCCTGCAGCACCCGCAGCAGCTTGGCCTGCAAAGACAGCTCCATTTCGGAAATCTCATCGAGCAACAGGGTGCCGCCATGAGCCTGTTCAAACTTGCCGGGGCAAGCCTGATAAGCCCCGGTAAAGGCGCCTTTTTCGTAGCCAAACAAGGTGGCTTCGAGCATATTTTCCGGGATGGCGGCGCAGTTAATCGCCACAAAAGGCCCGTCAGGTCTTTGGCTATGCTGATGAATATAGCGAGCCAGCACCTCTTTGCCCGAACCGCTGGGGCCACTTATCATCACAGAGGCGTCAGAGGCGGCTACCCGCTGCGCCAATGCCAGCAAGGCCAAGCTCTTTTCATCGGCCACTACGGGGCTGCCACTAACCACTTTGGGACGTAAATAACGACTCACCTGATTAAGCAGCACCTGAGGAGCAAACGGCTTGGCGAGATAATCTACCGCCCCCAATTTGATGGCACTAACTGCATTATCGATAGTGGCATAGGCCGTCATCAACAGGACCGGCAACTGCGGATGCTGCTGACGCAGATAATCCAGCAGTCCCATACCGCCGATACCCTCCATCTGTACATCGCTTATCACCATGTCAAAACGATTACCTTTCAAAGCCGTTATCGCTTCTTCGGCACTGGCGACATCGACGCACTCATAGCTGGCCAGCAACAAGGTATCGAGCAACGCTTCCCGAAGCGCGGCGTCATCTTCCACCAACAGAATTTTTGCTTCGCTCATACCGCCCCCCCTTGAGAAGCTGTCGTCAGCGGGAATGTCAGCGTAACGGTACAACCGGCGCCCAACTCACAGCTGAGATCCAATTTGCCGCCGTGGCTGCGCACGACTGACTGCACCACCGCCAGCCCAAGCCCTGTACCCTGACGCTTGGTGGTGAAGAAAGGCTCCAACACCTGTTTTTGCATCTTGCTATCAAGCCCCTTGCCGTTATCTATCACATCAAGGCGCAGTGCCTGGTCACAGCTCAGACGCAGAATGACGTTTGTGGCACCGGCTTCCAGGCTATTGATCACCAGATTATTGATGGCAGAGCTCAATCCATGAAGATTAACCTGCATCTCGCGGTCACCTTCAAGTTGCAGACTCAATTCGGCGTTTTGCTTAGCGGCAATTGGCTCGCAGTTGGCCATCACTTTTTCCAGCACTGTCGAGAAAGGCACTCTGTCGCAGGCTTCCTCTTGCTTACCTTTGGCAATCAACAACATATCATTGACCTGCTGCTCCAACTCGGAAAGTCTGTCGAGCAGTTTGCCCTGAAAACGCTCTTTGGAGCCGGTATCCAGCCTTGGGCTGCCCAAATTGGCGGCATAAAGTAAAGCGGCAGAAAGCGGAGTGCGTATTTGGTGCGCCAAAGTGGCAACCATTTTTCCCAGAGCAGACAGGCGTTCAAGGTGGGAAAGGTTTTGCTGCAATAGCCGGGTTTCGGTGAGATCGGTCAGCATAATCAGCTGCCCCTGCTCCGGTGTCAGCGGCGTAATCGCCAGTTTCACCCGGCGGCCATTGCGCAGGGAAACTTCATGACCATCGTCTTTTTGCGGTGCGAAGGCGCGATTGATAATAGTGAGCCAGCGCTGACCCACCAGAGGAACACCCAACAAAGATTCGGCAACCGGGTTGGCTTCGCTGACCAAGCCGTCACCATTGAGGATAACGACGCCCGAAGGCATGGCCTGCAGAATATGCTCCATACGATTGGACATATTGGCGGCTTCCCTTACCGGGATCCATTCGCGGCCATGATGAGAGATGGTTTCGAGCTGTGCCAGCGGGCTTGCGGACATATTAACCCCGTCAAAAATACGATGCTGACAGGGTTAATGCAGACTTTATGCCAACTTAAAAGTCAAAAATTATCAGGATATTAATCTTTACTCATGCCGTATTTACGCATTTTCTCCACCAGAGTGGTACGGCGAATACCAAGCATTTCCGCGGCGCGGGCAACGACATTATCCTGCTGATCCAGTGCTTGGCGTATCATATCGATTTCCAACTCAGCCAAGAGATCCTTGAGATTGACTCCTTCAGGCGGCAGCTCACTGGGGAAACGGGTATCAGGCAGATCAACCGGTTCTTCGTCATTGAAGATAGATGCCAAGGCATCACGCTCAAGCTGTTCTTCGCTAACCTCAACCGAGTACTCGGGCACATCAATATGACGGTATTTAACCGGTAGATCATTAACGTCGACCAGACCACCCGGATAGAGGATAGTTAACCTCTCAACCAGATTGGACAGTTCACGGACATTACCGGACCAGCCATGTTCCTTAAGCGAGTCGATGGCACGCTGGGTAAAACGCACCCGGCCCTTACCTTCGTTGAACACCCGGCTGACCAACTCCTGCAATAATAGCGGGATATCATCCCGGCGCTCACTAAGGGGCGGCATTTCGATGGGAAATACATTGAGACGATAGAAGAGATCTTCGCGAAACTCCCCTTCTTCAATCATGGTTTCCAGATTTCTGTGAGTCGCGGCCACTACCCGTACATCGGCGTTAATCGCCTTGTTGCCACCCACACGTTCAAACACTCTCTCCTGCAACACCCGCAGCAACTTGACTTGCATCTGCAGTGGCATATCGCCGATTTCATCGAGGAACAGAGTGCCGCCTTCGGCCAGTTCAAAACGCCCCTTACGGGAGCTGATGGCACCGGTAAAAGAACCTTTCTCATGACCAAACAGTTCACTTTCCAACAGTTCCGGCGGAATGGCACCGCAGTTGACCGGAATAAAAGGGCCATCACGACGCTCTGAAAGATAATGGATATTACGGGCAACCACTTCTTTACCGGTACCAGAGGGGCCCAGCACCAACACTGTGGCATCAGAGCCGGCCACCTGGTTGATCAGGTGGCGCACATTGGCGATACCTTCGCTACGGCCAACAAGACTGCGGAACAGTTTGGTTTGATTGGCACTGGTAGGTACCTGAGGCCGCTTGACCTGGCCAAAAACCTGACAGAAGTGCAATAACTCGGTTAACTGGGAATAGCTCAGGGGTTCATCAATCCGGCCAAGCAGATTCGAGGAGCTAATGCTACTCTGCCCAAGCAGTAACATGGGCTGCCATGGCAGTTTGAACATCAGTGATTGTAATGCATCACCCTCTACGCTATCTGCAACCAAAATCATGGCCCGACATCGAGTTTCCGGCGATTGTGCATCAATTGTATCGGGAGCCACGACTTCGACTTGCTCACCAATAAACTCTAAAACACAAGACAAGCGATTGGTACGCTCAGAGGGGGGTCCGACAAGTAAAATTCGTTGATCTGTATGCATCATTCAGTGGGCCGCTAAGCTTTGGCAATTATGGATTCGCATTAATTATTAGTGTTAGTTGCTCTGGAAAGTCTGGCAATGCTTTCTTCACATACTCAGCTAAATTTGTAGCAATGCTGAATATTGTATTATCGGCACGATATAAGCAAGCCTAGGATGGCTTTTCTGCCTACCCCTTCCAGATTTTAGTCTAAATTCAGGGTATAAACGTCGATATCGTCAATTAAATGACGAACGTCAAAAAGGCGCCTTAAGCGCCTTTGTTCAGAGTGAGCAATAACTCAGCGGTTTTCTTCGTGAGCCGTAAGATGATGTTTATCGGCGGGGATAGCATCCCAGGCTTCTTTGATATCCCGCAGCACAGCCGCAACATCATCCAGAGCCTGCACATCATTGTTGAGATTCGCCTCTGTAATACGCCGCAGCATAAAGTCATACAGATTATTGAGGTTGGTAGCGATCTCACCACCGGCTTCCATTACCAAGCTTCCTCTTAACCCCTGGATAATACCAATAGCTTTACCCAAGAGGACGCCTTTTTGGGCAACATTATTTTGCTCCATCGCAGCTTTGGCCTGCGCGATTCTTTCCAAAGCCCCGCTGAACATCATTTGAGTGATTTTATGAGGACTCGCCTCAGAAAGCTGGCTTTCCAGAGAAACTGTTCTATACGACTGCAGTGAACCTCTCATAGCTCGTTCCTACCTTTCAAAATCTAGGGATCGATAAACATTCAGTTTGCGATCATTCCCCCGGAGCGTAATCAAAGTATCGGCATAGGCTTTCCTAACAACAGAAATCCGACGTTCTATGTCCAAAGTCAGTTGGTGTTGTTGTTCCAATGCATCTTGACTACTTTCCAGCGGTAATGTTACCAACTGTTCGATTAATTTTTGGCGCTCGAATACCAATTCATGCAAGACTCTGGCCAACTCTTCATGATCTTCCAGTTGCTCCATCAAGCATTGCTCAAGTTGGTCAACTACACCCACAAGCTTCTTGGACAAAGTTGCCAACTCATTCAACAGTATCTGCTGATCCAAATTCAATTAACCTCCGTAATAGAGTTACTTATCTTTGGATACCAATCCAGGGAGAGAATTCAAACGCTGACTCAGCAAGGCTCCTTGGGAGTTGAGTTGGCCAACCAGTAAATCCATCGCATTGTATTGTTTAGTGAGTCTAGCCTCATAAGCCTTCATTTTTAATTCCAGAGACTCGCGTTCATCTCCAATCCTGGCCAGACGATTATCCAGTGATTCATCACGACTATCGAGCAATCCGCCAGTTTGGACATAGGTATCACCAACGCTTTTCATTTTAGCCGCGAACCCATTCTCTTCATTGGTAAAAAAGTCTGTGACATTGGCTAAATCATTTTCCAGCACTTCTTTTAGACGATCTTCATCAAGTTCCAAAGAACCATCGCGGGTAGTCTTGATCCCCAGATTGGCCAACGCCATACCTTCACCGTAAGACGATGAGATGGCCCCCCTAAATTGCCCTTGTAAACTCCGGATAAGAGAGTCACCTTGAAATACACCTGACTGCTTGGTCTTAGGATCATAACTCGACATCCCACGGGCCGTTTCCATCATGCTGTTATAGGCATCAACAAACTCTTTAATCGCCTTGGTTGCCCCAGCCCTGTCCGGCTCTATGGTCAGAGTTGTGCTTTTATCGGCATCCGCATCTTTGAGGTTTAATGTCACCCCCTGAATGGCATTCTCAACCTCATTGGAATTTGATGTCACCTTCAATCCATCAACATACAATATGGCATCTTTAGCGGCTTGAACTTCCGTCATTGCAAAAGTATCTGCCAACGCAGTGCCAGTATCATCTGTAGCCGATAATTGAATCTGATTGTCTGTTCCGGTCTTATTGGAAGTCAGCACCATCTGGGGGCCGGCATCACTGTTGATAATAGTCGCCGTGACCCCTACATTATCCTCTGCGCTATTGATTTTTTTCACTATATCCTGCAGCGAATCATCACTGTTGACCTCAATTGCAAAGCTTTCACCTGCAACATCAATGTCCAGCGAACCACTGCCAATAGGGGAGGTCACGTCGGTTACATTGGCCGAACCCAGTTTCTGGCTCTGCGCCAACTGTTCAACCACCAGGTTGTAACTGCCGGCAACGGCATCCGGCGTCGCCTTGGCCGATAAATAATCGCTCTTGGATAAGTTGGAAGTAAAGCCGGTAAAGGTTTTGCTTTCAGACAAGGGTTTCAACTTATCCATAAACTCGGAAATACTGCTTTTCAACGCACCTATCGCCGAAATTTGAGTGTTGATCAACCCTTCTGTCTGATTGAGCCTAGCTTCCTTGGGGGCTTTCTCGGCATTAACCAAAGCAGAAACAATACCACTAATATCCAGCCCAGAACCTATGCCGGTCGCAGTTAAACCCGCCATGCTAACCTCCTAAATATTGTGACGTACCAGTTACGCCTCAGTCTTCATCAATACACCGGCAATTTCAGACATTTTCTCAGCCAAGGCCAAAGCCTCTTCGGAAGGAATTTGTCTTATCAGTTCACCCGAGTCCATATCCATCACACTAACAACTGGCATTCCTTGCATCTCATCGACCCTGAATTCCAACCCCTTACGCATCATGCTCATCATATCAGTCAGAGAATCTGTCAGCGCTATCAGGGTATCAGTATCTACTTCAGCCTCGACTGGCTTTGCGGACGCAACACCGGCTAGCTCTGTTGGATTCAAAGCAGCTTTCGTGCCAACTTCAGCCAACTTGTCTGAGCTGCTATTCTGTTGTGCCCTGTCATATTTTTCAGTTGCTGGCGTTGCCACAACTGAAATTGCAGGAGCCATTTGTATTTCACCGCTCATAGGTTTCTCCCTACTCACTGTTACGGTTTGCCACAAACTTAAGGACGCACTTTCATCCTTTGGACATCTGGCAATCGGTCACATCATAACCAGTACAACAAAAGCCATAAAGGACTAAAACATCATCCGGTGACATTGCAAACCCATTATTCCCGGTACGTCAAATAAAAGGGAGGGCACTAAGCCCTCCCCCTCCTGATTATAACCTTTTATGCCTTAATCGCTTGGATTACAGCAGTGACAGAGCCACCTGAGGCAACTGGTTAGCCTGGGCCAGCATGGCAGAAGATGTCTGAGACAAAATTTGCTGCTTGGTCATCTGTGCCGTTTCCTTGGCAAAGTCCACGTCCTGAATACGGCTACGGGCATCAGATACGTTGGTGCTAATGCTATTCAAGTTGTTGA
>NZ_JWGX01000052.1:0-53903 GCF_000813075.1 Shewanella sp. ECSMB14102 | reverse complement strand
TTTTGTCGATTTCTCAATGCCTGTGAGTGTCCACACAGATTGCTTGATAGATTGTTAAAGAGCAAAGGAAGCCAGCCAAACATTTTAGCTTAAAGCATTCGATGTTTGAACCTTTGACTTCCAGACCCTGTCGCGGGTCAGTGGTTGCGCATTATAGGGAGCCTGAATTTTTGCGCAACCCCTAAAAGGCGATTTTTCTTATCAAAGTCTCCGAGTGATTACTATTACACCAAGAAGTCCAATAATCCGCCAAATTAGGCCAGTGATGCCAGATATTTAGGTACATCGGCAATGCTATCCAGTACTACGCTCGCCTCATCCATGGCTTCCTGAGTCACCTCTTTGCCACTTCTGACCAGGATCCGCACCGGGATCCCCGCCGCTTTGGCAGCGCGCATATCATCAGCCTTGTCACCGACCATTACACTGGCGGCAAGTTCCAGCTTAAGGAAACTGGCTGCACTGTTGATCATTCCCGCCTTGGGTTTACGACAGTCACAATCCTGTTTGTATTCACCTATGCCCTTCTCCGGGTGGTGCGGGCAGTAATAGATGCCATCGAGATCCACCCCCTTGTCGGCAAAGTTCCAATCCATCCATTCGGTGAGACTGGCAAACTGATCTTCAGTGTAGAGCCCACGGGCAATTCCCGACTGATTGGTCACCACCACCAGCTTATAGCCTTGGCACTTCAACGCCAGGCAAGCATCGAAGACACCTTCAATATATTCAAAATCATCTATTTGATGTACATAGCCGTGATCGACATTGATTACACCATCTCTATCCAAAAAAACCGCTCGGTTCACTGTTTGCCTCCCAGAAAGCGAATGGCAATATTATTCCACTCATTGCGGCAAAATGCACTGTGAGAACAGGCTTATGTTGTGAGCTTGACGGCAGAGGATAAGAAAAACCGGGCATTGGAGCCCGGGATAGGTGCCTCGCCCGGATGTCTGATGCTCGGGAGCACGCCCGCAGGGAGGCATCAGACATCCAGACTCAGCATGACCATTCAAACGGGTCGTAATCAGCGAGCACTCTGGCATACTCAGGACTCAGACCATCGGTGGAGAAGTAATACCCCTTGCCATCGTTGCCTATGTCATAGCGTATGTCGTCATATTCCGGCATCGCCAATAACTGTTGTTGCAGCGCCTGCTGCGCTTCGGCATCCAAGCTATAAGGGGGATAGCCCAAAACCGAAGCCTCAAGCACAGCGGTATGGCGACAACTGGCTTCGCGTATCTGCTGCGCCAGGGTCGAGGCAACTTCCCCACGTTGCAGTGCCAACCAACGGTTGGCATAATTGTCTACCATGTAACGGTCTGAATAGAAGAAGTGTTCTCCCTCTGATACTCGCATCTTCAGGTCCCTGTGTTCAGGCGCCAGGATCAAACGGATATACTCTTGCACCGCATCCACAGTCTTCTCTGAGTTATCCCCCGCCACAGCCAACAGCTGCGGCAGGGAAACCAGGCGTCCGTGTTGGCTGAACAACCGGATAAAGTCCACCAGTTCCAGCATGCTTTATCCCGGCAACAAGCCACGGGCCTCCAGCGCATCGGCTGCATAACCCAGGCCGAATTTTTCCAGGGTTGATCTCAGCGGTGCCCCGGTTTGCCTGTCCCAACCAAAATCGTCATAGAACATATCCAACGCCTTTTGAATATCGTCCCTGTCCATCTTGATGGTGCCTTCATCGCCGAAGGCCTTGTCGGGGTCCAGGTCGTAAACCCAATCGCAAAGCACATCGTGCTCATTGCGCATATTGATCTCATTCATTTGAATGATAGTCAGCGCCCGGTGCAGATGCAGTACCCGCTCGGCCATAAAGTCGAGCTCAGTCTCAGTCACTTCTTTACCTGTAACCAGAGAGAACATCTGGGATTCTATGGTGCTGTCTCCGCGGTAGTTACGATTCTTGTCCGGCGAAGCCAGCAAGGGGAACATCCAGTTACAGAGAGTCAATGAGTCGTGCAGCACGTTTTTCACCAAAGACCACTTGGCAAACTTAACCTTGGCCGGGTTTATTGGGGTATACCATTTCACCTTATCAAAGGCACCTTCGCCCCAGAATTCGGCGGCTATGGTTTCTATCATGTCCTGAGGCAAGCCACAGTTAACAATATTGATATGGGAGTGACACTGAGCATCGCGGTTGAACACCATATTGATCAGGGTGCCCACCTGCCCTGCGGTCTCACTGGCATGGTGCACAGCGGCGTTGGTCTTCTTATTGAAAATTTTCACCGAGGATTCTTTGTGGATATCCCAATAACCGAGATCCGGATTACGTCCATCCAGTTTCCAGCGCTCAATCAGATCCGACATGCCATCGGCCATATGGGCAATTTCCCCTTCGCGATAGGCGATACGGCGGTAAAAATCGATAAGAAACGCCGGATCTTTCTTGTCCCACAGATCCCAAGGGATGCTGTCAAACTCCTCTTTAGGCAACAGATATTGGAACATATCGTGTTTTTTAAGGTATTTGAACAGGTGCGAAATCAGACCATAGTTACACCAGATGCCATAATCGTCGATCAGGTTGCCCCCCAGAGCACCTGTCATCGCATGTTCTTCCGAGCCCTTCTTGGTATCCATCAGATACTGAGGCGCCAGGAATCCCATGCAGACGTTGGAGATATGTTCGCTCTTGCGACCATATTTCTGTTTCAGCTCAGGCACCTTGAGTTCACAGAAGCAGCGAATGGGGCAGGCATGACAGCCACCGGTACGCTTCATCCATTTGTTGGCGTACTCTTCACCGAAGTACATCTCGGCCATTGAGGTACGGAAGCCTACCTTGTTACGTTCATTCCACGGCACCTCGCCTAGCTCAATCTGCTGATCCGACTGCCCCCATTTGAGCCCCGGACGCGCTTTCCAGCGGCTGATACCATTGGAGTATTCGGCCCAGGACTGCGGAGTTGAAGGTACAACCCCTTGGTTGTTGGCACCTATTATCCCCAGAATATGGTCATCGAGCCGACGCATGTTGGCATTATCGGCGGCAATAGCCACAGCCCCTGTGCCTATGATGCCTATCCCTTTAAAATTCTTTGACCCGAGCACGGCGCCATGACCACCGGCAGAATGCCCTCCCTGAGTCATAATCACTGACAGCGGCACCTGATTCTCCCCCGCCTGGCCTATGGCAGCCACCTGGGCATTGGGGCCCATCATTTCGGCTATCATGGCGTGGGTATCAAAAATCCCCTTACCCCAGAGCGAGGCGGCTGATTCCAATGTAACTTTACCGTCTTCAACTCTGAGCCATACAGGTGCGGCGGCGCGACCTTCAATGGCGATGGCATCAAATCCGGCATATTTCATTGCCGGTGAAAAATGACCACCGAAATGTCCATCAGAAATCAGATGATCTTTAATCACCGGGCTGCGGGAAGTAATAGTTGTACGACCAGTACAAATCACCCCAGAACCAGTTAGCGGGCCGGCGGAGAATACAATAATATTTTCAGGATCTGTGGCCTTGATATTATCTTTATGGCCATCCCAAAGAATCTTATAGCCTATCCCCATACCACCAATATAATCATGATACTTATCTGTTGACTCTGTTGTAATATCACCGGTTGTTAAATTAACTCTTAATACTTTACCGGCCCATCCGCCAAGTTTATCTGTCATTTTTTATTACCTCATTAACCGATCAGGCCAGTATATTTTTCATATTGTTCGAGTGCAGCTTCCGCCTGTTCCCAGGTATAAAACTTAATCGCACCGGTTGGACAAACCTGGGCGCAAGCCGGTTCGCCCTGACACAGGTCGCATTTCACGGCTTTCATTTTGCTACGTACAACTTTGATCACTTGTTGCGGACATTTATCGGCACAATAACCACAGCCGACACAGCGCTTTTCATCTATCACTTTAGCGCCGGTTTCCGGATGAGTTGAAATAGCCTGCTGCGGACAGACCTCTGTACAAACCTCACAATGGCGACAAGTGGCCGGCACCACAGTTCGATCGCCGCACTCACCCCGCTGCTCTGTGTAATTGAATTGCACACCATGAGGCCCATAGTTCATGTTGTGTTCGACTTTGACCCTTGCCAGGGTTGGGCTGCAATCACCTTCATGGTTCCAGCCACAGGCGATTTCACAGCGACGGCAACTGACGCAGATAACCGGATTAACCACCATCAATCCACCGGGTAACACCTCAACCTTTTCATCGCTGTCGTTGTCGCTGCCACAACCGGTAAGAAAGCTGATAAGCGTTCCACCATAGACAGTGCCTACGGCAGCTCCCATACTCCCTTTCAGCATTCCTCGTCTGGTAATCATATTGCGTTCCTTAATTAGTTTAAGAAATATTATTTAAATATGCATACACCAAAAACCCGACGACTCATGCTAATTAAATCCAGACATTTTTTCCCAATCTGAGTCACATTTACTCACAAGTAAGCCAGCCAATCTCATTATCTAAAACCATAATCAAATATTAAAATTACAATCTTCTCAAAATAGAAAAATACAACTTAGACTGAATCTGCGCTTATCAGTTATAGCTGGAACATATTGACGATGGTCACAGACAAATTATTCAAATCAAATAGATTAAGCCTCGCATACATTCCTAATTAGAAATCCCGACAGAATCTAAAAACTTAAAGGAATGGGAAATGATGAAATTCAAGCCTAAAAACGCCTGGTGGAAACTATCTCCACTGGTGGTTTGCTTATTGGCTGCATGTTCCGATGGCGATGACGGCCAAGTGGGTCCTCCGGGCGAAGTGGGGATCAATATTGCCAAAGCCAAATCACTGCAGGCCAATATCGAAGCCGTCACCATAGATGAGCAGACCCGGGTTTCGGTCGACTTTTTCTTAAGCGACTCCAACGGTGTTGCCGTGACAGGACTGGAACAACTGGAACAGGTTTCAGCCTTGGCCATGGGCATAGCCAAGTTGGGCAGCGCCCAGCCCATGTACGGCGATTCAAAGCCGGCAGAGGGACGCTATGCAATAAGCCGCGCCCCCCAATGGATAAGCTATATCAATAAACTGGTTGAGCCGGGGACAGGGGCAACAGCACAGGCCGCAGCGCAGTGGCAAGCCGGGATTGAGAGTGACTGCAAACTCGACTGCCTACAGAGCCTGGGCCAGGGGCGTTACCGTTATCAATTCAGCAAGGCACTCAATCAATACCCAAGCTTTGAAGGGCTCGATACCCAGTATGAGAGTGATAAGACTCACAGGGTCTATCTGGAACTCAAACCCGCTGCCGACAGTTCACCGAGCAGTATGCTTATCAACAGTGTCTATGACTTTATTCCGGCAACCGGCCAAGCCGCCGCAGCCGAAGACAGCCGGGTACTGATGGATCAGCAGCAGGCATGTTATCGCTGCCACGGCAGTGACAGGGATAACAGTGAGGCGCGTTTGTTAATGCACGGCAGTAAGCGTTTTGCCTTTGAAGGCTGTGTCATGTGCCACACCAGTTATTCGGGCGACCCTGAAACCGGCTCAGCGCTTGATATGGCGACCCTGACACACAAAATTCACCAGGGCGACTATAAGGTCGTTGGCTATCGGGGCCATGAATATGACTACAGCCAATTACACTATCCCGGTGATATCAACGACTGTAAAAGCTGCCATATTCCTGATGCGGCGCCGCAGGCCAGTCAATACTTTATTCCCGGCAGTAACAGTTGCCTGAGCTGTCACAGTAAAGATGCCCCGGATGACTGGAATGGCAGTGCCAGTGCGTTATTCCACGATAGAGAACTCTTCCCCAGAGGGTGGCAACAGAGCTGCTCCGGTTGCCATCCGGACGCCAGTAATCCTGAGGGCGCAGGTAAAATCCACCTGAGCCTTGGCAGGACAAGCAAACTCATCAAACAGGAGTACGCCTTTGCGCTTTCCTCCGCCGTTATCAATGGCGACAAGCTGAGTATCAGCCTGGATTTTCGCAGTCAAGGCCGCCTGCCTGCAGACGATCCGGCCATTGAGTCTTTGTGGCTGACCGTCAGTGGCGATCCTGAGCCGCTTAATCGTCCGCTCAACAATGGTCAGCGCAAGATTTGGAACTTGACCAACCCTGGGGATGACGTCACCCTGGCCATGCAGGGGCACAGTCTCAACGCCGCCATAGGCCCGCTTCAGATAGCGGATTTCGGTGAGCCGGACAAGACTCAAGTTCGGGCAAAACTGGTTGTCTGTGCCGATCCCAATACAGGTTTTGCGGTGGCTTGCGATACCAGCTCTACCCGAATCGAAGTGATTGCCGCTAACCCCTTGTCGCTCATCGGCGCCCCGGCGAGCAGCAAAGCCATTGCCGATGAAACCGCTTGCCAGCGCTGTCATGACAACGATATGCAGCAGCGGGTTGTCAGTGCTCATACTCTGGCCAGTCATTTCCAGCCAGGTAATGACAGTTGCGGCAGTTGTCATGCGCCTCAAGGTGCCACGGCGCTGACCGACAAGAGCTGCAACGACTGCCACAACAATGACACCAATATGTACTTAAATGCCGGGCTGAAACACACTCCGGGCATGGAGCAGATAAAAGCTGTCCGTACCCTGAATAACAGCCTGAATTACAGGGAAATGGTGCATTCGCTGCACAGTGGTACCCGTACTGTGGCCGGTATGGGTGGCGATCGAGAAACAGCCACTTATCCCAAGCCAGCCAATGATTGCCGCGCCTGCCATAGCAAGGGTCAACTTACATTGGATGGACTGAGCCAGAGCGCCTCCGTGTTGGTCGCCACTCCCGGCGCCACCGAGAAAGGCCAAATAGCCGAGTATTCTCCCACAGTTGCAGCCTGTGGTGGTTGCCATGTCCAGGTGGACGATTGGGCCAGCCATGCCGAAGCCTTCGGTGGCGTTTTCCAAAAGGATGCCAGTGGTGGACCTGTATATCTGAGCGGCAGCGAAAGCTGCGCCATCTGTCATGCCGAGGGACGTAATAACGGTGTCGACAAGGTACACGGCCTCGGGGATTAAGCCTCATTGCCTTATCGGCCAAAACGGCGCTTCGGCGCCGTTTTTATATGCAGTTTTTATCAATTCAGGAGCTCAAACCTGCCAATCCGACACAGCTGCCATGATATCGCCAACTGAGCACTGCTCTGCTCGAAATCCACCATCATCTTGATCGATGCAGAAACAGGAAGCCCTAGTGGTTTCCCTTTATTTATCTGAATATTCGCTGTAGTCTTAATCGGATCAAAACCGAATAACGTATACAAAGACGGGATCTATGAGTCGAACTACCCCCATCGTTCATAAAACGCGCACTCAGGTTGTGGTCGAAGTGTTGCGGGAAAAAATTCTTTCAGGGGAAATCGCAGCCGGTGAACCGTTGCGTCAAAGCGCCCTGGCAGAAGAGATGAATGTCAGCCGGATTCCGGTCAGGGAAGCCCTTTTGCAACTGGAAGCCGAGGGGTTGGTCAAGTTTGAAGCCCATAAAGGCGCCACGGCTACCGAACTATCGGTTGAACAAGTCAGCGAGTTATTTGAACTCAGAGCACTGATTGAAACTGATCTCCTTGCCAAAGCCATTCCAAACCTGCAGGATGAAGATCTGCGTCAGGCCGAAGCCGTACTGGACAAACTGGAATCCGCCTTTAAACAGGATGATGCCGTGGGCAGTTGGAGCGAACTCAACACAGAGTTCCACACAAGTTTGTACCGCGCCGCCAACCGTCCCCATACCATGGAAGTCGTACATGGTCTGAACACCAACTGTGATCGCTATATCCGCTTACAGTTGTTGCTGACAGGCGGGATCCCCCGAGCCGAACAGGATCACAGGGATCTACTGCAATTATGTCGGCAAAAGAAAATAGATGAGGCCGTGGTCCTGTTGAGGGCCCACATACTGCACGCTGCCAATGCCATTCGCGAATTGGTAGCCCAACAGGTGAGCTGAAAAATCACGACCCTTTCCAAGCAATAGCGCTTTAGTTGTCCAAAAGACAGATCTGGCTTCTGTCTTTTTATTTTGAGAGTAAATTCAATGCAGTACGCCACTATTACCGGCTGGGGAAAGTGCGTTCCCCCTGCCGTACTGACCAATCATGATCTGGCCACCTTTATCGATACTTCCGATGAATGGATTAAACCCAGAACAGGGATTAGCCAGCGTCATATAAGCCACGTCAACACTTCTGAATTGGCCACAGTCGCTGCCCAGCATGCACTGGCCGCCGCCGGCATAGAAGGTAGCGAACTGGACATGATTATCCTGGCCACCGCCAGCCCGGACACCCTGATCCCCAACATAGCCTCGACCGTGCAGGCCAATGTAGGCGCAACCTGTGCCGCCTTTGACATCAACGCCGCCTGCAGTGGCTTTCTCTATGGCGTAGGCCTGGCCACCGCCCAGATAAAGAGTGGTCAATGCAAGAAAGTCCTGGTTATCGGCGCCGAGCGTCTCAGCTTCTATCTCGACTGGTCAAGAAGAGAGACCGCAGTACTGTTCGGTGATGGTGCCGGTGCTGTGGTGCTGGAAGCAACAGACAGCCCATGTGGCGTACTGGGCTATGAGCTCAACAATGACCCAGGTGGCCGCGATATTTTGAAGGCCAGTTTCGGGACGGGTATGGATAGATTTGTCGCCGAGTCGCTGGACTTCTACATTCAGTTCGACGGCCAGGAGATTTTCAAACGTGCCATCAACGGTATGGGTAAACTCAGCGCCCAAGTATTGGATAAATGTGGCTTGGATAAAGAACAAGTCGATTGGGTAATCCCCCATCAGGCTAACGAGAGGATCATCGACACTCTGGTACACAGAATGAAGATCCCCAAAGAGAAGGCCTTCGTCAATATAGCCAACTATGGCAACACCTCGGCCGCGACCATTCCCATCGCTATCTGTGATGCGTTGGAAAAAGGCATGATCAAGCCAGGACAACACATTCTGTCCTGTGCCTTCGGCGCTGGCCTCACCAGCGCGGCCTTGCTGCTGAAATGGGGTGATAGAGTCACACCGCTGAAACAGAGCGATGCCGAGCTGCCGCCATGCGAGCAGACAGGTATTGAACTGGTAAAACGCGCAGTAGACTATTTCTGCCATCGCGATAAGGCTTAAACGAATTAAGCAGAACTCCAAACAAAATGCCGTTCACTTTCAATGAACGGCATTTTCGTTTTTAGATGCCATACTTGGCCAGGAATAACATGTCCGGTCGCAACAAAAAGTTGCGCTGACGAATATAGAGTAAAATGCTTGCCGAAATAAACTCACTCAATTATACCGCTTTCTAAAAAAGAGAAGGCCTCGAGGTCTTATTCGCACCTTCTCTTAGGTCAGTTCTTGGCCCTACTTGAGCGGTTTGCTTATCCGGATGACTACCCGACGGTTACGGACCCGTTCATCACTGGAATCATTGGATGCCACATGCCGCCGTTCGCCGTGTCCTTCAGTATGGATCCTGTCTCCCGGGATACCCCGTGCGACAAAAAAATCTTTAACGGAATCAGCTCTCTGTTGTGAAACCTTCTGGTTAATGCTGCGGCCGCCATAACTATCGGTATAGGCATCAATCAGCACCAGCTCCACTTCAGGATCATAGGCCAGATACTCCTGCACCCGCGCCAGCTGCGCCTTGGAATAACGGGTCAACTCAGTACCGCCCATCTCATAGGTAAGCACGGTAAAGGCGATATCATCGAAACTGTAAGGCAGTAGATTGGCCAGACACTGCTTGAACTCGCGGTATTTCTGGGCAAAGTTGGCCGCGGAAAGGCCGACCGCCACCGTGTGGCTTTGGTTGTACCAATCGCTGTAGTAGAAAGTGGGTTCCATGCCGCGATCCAGCTCAGTCAGCATGGACCAGGCGGCCTGTTTCGGCACTTCGCCATTGAAGTATTTCTGGTAGCTCAACTCGGTAATCGCCTTTGATGTCACCCCGGGACGCCAGGCTGGCGCTTTGCTCATCAAGCGAGCATGAGTCACTGCATCAGGCTTTTGCCACATGTCCAGAGTAAACTGCAGATTCAGCTCTTTACCCGCATGACTGGAAAACACAGCTTTGCCGTAGGAGGGAATATCGTGCTCGAGGCTGCAACCTATGGGGGTGTTTTGCGCCACACGCCAATGAGAGTCGTCGAGTGACGCCACATAGTGCCTGAGATCCGCCATCGCCGACCACGGCAGACAAAGAGTCGACAGCAGAAACAGTTTACGCCACATAGAAATCTCTCTTTTCACACACCATGTTGTCTCTATCGGCAAAGAAATTCATTCCTTTAGCCTATAAAAACAACAATCGAACATGACACCCTGTTGATGTTTTAGCATAATAGCCGCTTCGTTATTTTCCAGGGGAAATGCATGACTCAGCCAAGCCTAGCCAACCAACTCAAGCACAGATTCAGGGGCTATTTCCCTGTGGTGATCGACGTGGAGACCGCTGGCTTCAATGCGCAGACAGACGCGCTGCTGGAGATTGCCGTCAGTCTGCTGAAGATGGATGCCGAGGGCAATCTGGGAATAGACAGAACCCTGCACTACCATATCGAACCTTTTGAAGGCGCCAACCTCGAGCCGGAGGCGCTGGCATTCAACGGCATAGATCCCAACAACCCCCTCAGGGGCGCTGTCAGCGAGAAAGAAGCTTTTCTGGAGATATTCAAGGCGGTGAAAAAAGCGCAGAAAGCAGCCGACTGCCACAGATCTATCATAGTGGCTCATAATGCCGCCTTCGATCACGGCTTTGTCAGCAAAGCAATCGAGCGCAATGATATCAAGCGCTCGCCGTTTCATCCCTTTGCTACTTTTGACACCGCCACGCTGGCCGGATTGGCCATAGGACACACAGTACTGGCCAAGGCCTGCAGCTTGGCCGGGATCCCCTTTGACAACAAAGAAGCCCATTCGGCGCTTTATGATACAGAGCGCACCGCCGAGCTGTTCTGCTACATAGTGAACCGCTGGAAAGCTCTTGGCGGCTGGCCTTTGCCTGCCACCGCCGAAACCGACACCCCGCAAGGGGATATCTAAACCGGCTCAGACATATAAGCCGACTAAAACTCTGGGATTTCCTGGCCTCAAGCCAAACTATTTGAGCGTTTGGCTTGAGGGTGCATCAGCAACCACCGACCAGTGACCAGAAAACAAAGACAGCCCGGCTCAAAACCAAGGTCTTGAGCCTCATATTTAAAGCCCAGTGCGACTGTCGAGTTTAAGAGCCTTAATCAAATCGAACACTTCATGGATCTCTTTAAACACTTGTTCTATGTCTGCGCTGAGATCCAGCGGCTTGAGTAGATCAAGTTGCGGCTCAAAATAGCTATGCTGACAGGCTATTTTGACAAACAATCGCCCCTGTTTAAAACAGGCTTCCAGCTCACCTTGATAAAATCCTGATAGTGACAACAAACGTTCCATGGTCACTGTATTAAGCACATATCTGGCTTCGAGCTGATCGTCACTGTAAACTTCAAATCTACCCTCAAAGTCCGGGTCTTCCAGCTTTACCCGCGTGAGTTTGCTTCTAAACTGCGCCAAGCCATTGGCCATAAAACCTTTATCGCGGCGCACCTGGATGGTGGCGGAAAATCTCTTCGGCAGCTCGAACTCTATCACTATGCCATCGAACAGCGTCTTATATTGGGGACCATTATCGTTCTTGCCTGTGCGTTCGAGTAACGTCAGTTCCCTAAGCAGAAAAGGCACATTAAGATACTTGCCTCTGACTGAGTTTTGAAAATAACCTTTGTCATAGTCGGGAAAGAGACCATAGTCTTTATAGCTTTCCAGTTCAGGCAATCCCGGAGGATTGAACGCAAAGCTTTTACCGAAATAACCCAGCAGTAAAGGATAGATCTCCTCGACTATCTGGGTACGCAGTTCACCTATCTCACTGCCTGCCCAGATATTGGCCAACACCACCAATCCCAGGGATACCAAGGCGCCGCCAAAACCAATGAAAAACACCCCATCTTTAAAATCCAGCATGAAAGCGCCATAGAAACTCATGGCAAAAAACAGCAAAAATGCCGGAATGCCGATAAAGGTGAGAGGCGCAACTATCTTTCTACGCTCTTTATACCTGGCAGCGGCGGCCTCTCGTACCGACTCATAACGCCGACACTTGGGGGCAATCTTTTTCCCGTAATACTGGCCGAAGGCCAGCTTGTCCTGCTCCGGGATCTCCAACTCCATTGAATTCATCCTGTTTTCTTTATTTTTGCCATTTTTGCCGAGCCAGCCCGTGACTATCCGACAATAGTCTCTCAGCCTCAGACTAAGCAGTTGGCAAAATGCACAACGAACACTGAGACTAGCACTTCCCCCATTTACCGCAGCAGTTCACCAAAGGTCTCTTTTACTCCGGTAACCCGGCGTGCTCCAGAGAACAAAAACGCTGTCGAATAAAACTATTCTTACGTAGGGCTTTAAAGAGACAAAAATCCGATGACTCTTGTCATCGGATAATATTTATTTCGATAATATTGACGGCATTACAGCTTTCCTTTTCAACAAGGAGCCACTGCGGGTTTTATACCCGGAACAACAACAAACTTGTCTCGCTGCGCCGACAAAACTCAGGCGGCGATTCGTTGTTTCAGTTCTAACCAAGCGTTATCCACCAAACGATAGTCGGCATCTTCAAGCTCTTTAGCTGCCAGTTTCAGGCATTGTTGCATCCGCTCATTCAAGGCATCCAGCCCTTGCTCTGACTCGTTTTCCAGCTCGGCCAGCACCACGGCAAAATGGCCTTGAAGGTAACCGCTGGCAAACAGGGCATCATCGTCACCGCCGGCCACTATCTCGCCAATCCACTGCTCCAATGCCTGTTCGTACTTCTCTAACATGCTCTACTCCGCTAAGTCTGGGTTGGCCACCTGATACATCACGTAATCCCGGTAACCTGTCACAATTCGATAATAGCCACTAAGTTCGCTATCCAATTTCTGGTCGCCACTATCCACGATAAGCGGCCTGCCTTCAAGTGCTTTTAGTTTGCTTTTGGTGGCAAGAATGATGATATTTTCCTTGCCAATGCGCCGGATAAGCTCGGGCGACAACTGCTGATTGCCACGGCCAAGAATGTGCCCTTGCCCACCTATCAGGGTAATGATCAACTTAACCTTTTGATTTTCAGTGGCGCTCAATAACTGCGCCGCATTAAGATCCGAGGCCAGCAGGGTCTTGTTCTGCACCAGATCCACCCCGAGCAGAGTGTTATCGAGCCCCAGCTCCTCCATCACGGCCGCCACTGTACTGCCGGAGCCCATGATATAGAGCTCATCTTCCATATCGCCGACCACCTCGGCGGCAATATCCGCCAGCACCAGTTCATCTACCTCGCGGCCACCCATCTTCACCGCCTGGATATATCGCGGCTCGGCAGGTACTGTCATTTCACCATAACGCCGCGCCCTTACCGTGCCTTGGCGGAAGGCCTCTTCATCTATGTCCATCACATCGGCGCTCATCAGACTCACCAGGGCACCTTCCAGCAGCTGCTTCAATACCAGCCCGGATGCGTGGGGAGTAATGCCGTAAACACCCGAATGAATTTTGACCCCGGCCGGTACACCGAGTACGGGGAAGTGCTCACCGACAACGCCGTAAATATCCCTTGCCGTGCCATCGCCGCCGGCAAACAGTAGCAAGTCCAGCTCCTGCGCCATCAAGGCCTTGGCGGCAGCCTGGGTATCACTGCGACTGGTATCCGTTGCCGCCTGGTAACACACCTCGGTGCGAAAACCCAGCTTTTGCGCCAAGTCGGCGCCCATGTTCCCCGAGGCGGTATAGATTTGCAGGCGCTCGGCAAAAGGTGTTATCACAGCCAAGGCCTGTTCCATTCGCAGACCGGCCTTGGGGGTGGCACCCAGGCTCAGCGCCTCTTTTGCCACACCGTCACTGCCCTTGAGGGCCACACTGCCTCCAAGCCCGGCCAGCGGATTAATGATAAGGCCCAGTCGAAACATTTTACTCATAACTCTCTCCGGCAAATGATGCTCTGCTCTTGTAAGAAATCATCAGGCGTCAATGGGGTCACTCTGTGATTGACGCCTGGAGTCGCTACCCGGAATAGCCAGCACGGCCAACATGGACAGCAAGGCGCACGCGGCGGCAAACACCCAACACCAGAAGGCGCCGCTGCCATCGCCCCAAATCAGGCCACAGATCCAGGTACCCAAAGCGCCGCCGACGCCAAAGCTCAAACTGGCATAAAGTGCCTGGCCCTTGCTGCGGTGACTGATATCAAAATTACGGTGCACAAACTGGATGGATGCCGCATGGGTCAAACCAAAGGTAAAGGCATGCAGCAGTTGGCTGAGCCCCAAAAGCAACATGCTTTCGGCGCCAAAAGCCACCAGCAGCCAACGCAGCGCGGTCATGCCTATGCTCACCAGCAGCAGCGTCTTGACCCCATAGCGACCGAGTAATCTGGGCGCTATCATAAACATGAAGATTTCCGCCACAGCCCCTAGCGCCACAAAAATACCGGCGCTGGCCTCTGTGTAACCCACCTGTTTGAGATAAAGCACGAAAAAGCCGTAGAAAGGCCCGGCGCTGGCTTGTAGCAACATGGCAGACAGTAAAAACCACAGCAGCGGCCGCCCGAGTTTAAGTGCCGGCTTATCCTGCCCGGCCCCCGCCGAGGCGCGATTCGAAGGCAAAGGTAAGGCACAGCCCAGTAACCCAAGAAACAGACTCAGCCCGACATAGAGCAGCACCTCGGGGCCAAACTCCTTGATGGCCCAGCCAGTACCCACCACCAGCACGATGTAGCCGACACTGCCGAAACTTCGAATGAGGCCATACTTGTTGGCTTCAGTACCCAGGGTTTCCAGGGTGATCACCTCAAGTTGCGCCAGAATCGCATTCCAGAAAAAGGTATAAAGGGCCAGACTCAGCGCCAGATAGAGAAAGCCGCCATGATAAAAGAAACTCAGATAGGTCAAGGCGGCGGCAAAGGCGCCGAGCTTGATAAGCTCAGAGCGCATGCCGGTGCGATCCGCCACCAGCGCCCAGACATTGGGCGCGACTATGCGGGTTGCCATGAGTATGGCCAGCAGGAAGCCTATTTCGGCGGCATCGAAACCGCGGTTGTCAAAAAATACCCCCAGATAGGGCACCATGACACCGAGTATGCCAAAGAAAAAGAAATAGCAGGCAGAAAGCCAGGCGAGCTGTCCCCCTGCGGGAAACAGTCCGCGCATTTATCGCATTCCAAGTACAGGTGTAAGGCTGCTGACATCCTGGTTTTGGGCCCGATGACGCAGCAAGTGATCCATCAAGATTATCGCCAACATGGCTTCGGCAATGGGCACGGCGCGGATCCCGACACAGGGGTCGTGCCGCCCCTTGGTCACCACTTCGGCCTCTGTGCCCTGCACTGTCATGCTCTTGCCTGGCACGCTGATACTGGACGTGGGTTTCAGCGCCATATGGGCCACTATCGGTTGCCCGGAAGAGATACCCCCGAGCACACCGCCGGCATGGTTGCTGTCAAACCCGGCAGGCGACATCAGATCTCTGTGCTCTGAGCCCTTTTGGTTAACAACGGCAAAACCATCGCCGATTTCAACGCCCTTGACCGCATTAATCCCCATCAGTGCATGGGCAATATCGGCATCGAGACGGTCAAATACCGGTTCGCCAAGGCCGACCGGCACATTTGTGGCCACCACACTGACCTTGGCACCGATGGAATCACCGGATTTTTTCAGCTCGCGCATATAGTCATCCAACGCTTCCAACTTGGAGGCATCGGGGAAGAAAAAGGGGTTCTGTTCCACCTGCGCCATATCCAGAGTGTCGGCGCAGATAGGCCCAAGCTGGGAGAGATAACCCTGGATCTCAATGCCGTGTACTGCCTTGAGGTATTTCTTCGCCACAGCCCCTGCCGCCACCCGCATGGCAGTTTCACGCGCCGAGGAGCGGCCACCGCCGCGATAATCGCGCAGGCCATATTTTTGCTGATAGGTATAGTCGGCATGTCCGGGACGGAACAGATCTTTAATATTGGAGTAGTCCTGACTGCGCTGATCGGTATTTTCAATCACCAGCCCGATGGAGGTGCCTGTGGTCTTGCCCTCAAACACGCCGGAGAGAATACGCACCTGATCCGGCTCTCGCCTGGCTGTGGTATAGCGGGAAGTTCCCGGACGGCGCCGGTCGAGATCCTGCTGCATATCGGCTTCAGTCAGCTCAAGCCCTGGCGGGCAGCCATCGATAATGCAGCCCAGTGCAAGCCCATGGCTTTCACCAAAAGTGGTGACGACAAAGTTCTGACCTATGCTGTTTCCCGACATCCGCTTAATTTCCCCCTAGAGATAAAGTGACCGGCCATAGAGGTTCGGCCATCCGAACCTCGGCTTTACAGGCCCATTGGCTAATGGGCCGCTTTATTATTCACTGTCTTTATAGATGGCGAACAGTGATTGATTTTCAACTAACTGATCTTTTGTCAGCACAAACACCCCATCGCCGCCATGTTCAAAGCTGACCCAGGTGAAAGGTACATCGGGGAAAAGCTCAATCAGATGCACCATGGAGTTGCCCACTTCCACCACCAGAATACCCTCATCTGTGAGGTAGTCGGCGGCGTTGGCCAGAATGCGCTTGGTGATATCCAGGCCGTCTCGACCGGACGCCAAACCAATTTCCGGCTCATGGCGATACTCATCCGGCATATCGGCAATATCTTCGGCATCGACATAAGGTGGGTTGGACACAATCAGATCGTACTGCGGCGCTCGTGGCACTGCGCTGAAAAGGTTGGACTGCATGGGAAACACCCTGTCCATCACACCGAGCGACTCAACGTTTATCTGTGCCACTTCCAGTGCATCCTCGCTGATATCCAGCGCATCGACCTCGGCTTCTTCAAACTGATAGGCACAGGCGATGGCGATACAGCCACTGCCGGTGCAAAGGTCGAGGATCCGTCTTACCGGCTTGTTGTACAGCCAGGGACCGAATCCGTTTTGGATCATCTCGGCAATCGGTGAACGCGGTACCAGAACCCTTTCGTCCACATAGAAGTCCAGCCCGGCAAAACGGGCGGTGTTGGTCAGATAAGGCACGGGTAAACGCTCGCGTACCCGGCGAATGATAAGCTCAACTATTTTGTGTTTTTCGCTGCTGGTGAGATTGGCGTGGATCACCTGCTGACCAATGTCATCGGGCAGATGCAGGGCGTGAAATACCAGGGAAACCGCTTCGTCCCATGCGTTATCTGTACCATGACCATAATAAACATTGGCGTCATTGAAACGGCTGACGGCCCAGCGCAACATGTCGCCTACCGTCCGCAATTCGGTGACGGCTTCATCCACAAAGATCTTATCCAAAATCTGACTCCGGCTTTATTCTTATTCCGCCCCCATTGTAACTGAAGTCTGTTCAGAAGAAACAGGATTCAATAAAATAGCCTAATGAACGAAGAAAACGACAAAGAAGGCCTGGCGGAATTTCAGGCACTGGTATCCGGGATCACCCCGCTCGACCAGGATAAGCGCCATTTCCGCCCGCCGAGTAAAACCAAGAAGCAACTGGCTGAAAAAGAAGTTCAGATCCAGGCGGACAGTTATTTTTCAGACGTTTACCAGCCATTATTGCCAGTTAACGGCCCTATGCGTTGGTGTCGGGACGATGTAGACGCCATGGAAGTCAAACGTCTGCGTAGAGGCGATTATGTGCCTGACTTTCTTTTGGATCTGCATGGTTACCGCCAAACCGAAGCCAAGCTGGAACTGGCGGCCTTGATCCAGGCCTGTATCCGTGAACACAGCCCTTGCTGTAGTGTCATGCACGGCTACGGCACCGGCATTCTCAAACAACAGTTGCCCATGTGGCTGGCGCAGCACCCCAAGGTCAAAGCCTTTCATCAGGCCCCCAAAGAATGGGGCGGCGATGCGGCGCTGCTGATACTGATAGATATTGGCGAACATCCCCACAGACGCTAACCGCAGTTGAGCTGCCCCTTTACAGACTTAGCACTATAAATGCAAAGAACCCGGTCATGGCCGGGTTGCTTGTTTTGCTGATACTTTACCCAAGAGTCACCTTTTTAATCAGTTAAGGCGCTTGAGTTTAGGTTAATCGCCGCCCTGAAGGCTGCTTTAATCTGGAACCACTAGGCGATATTGTGCGGTCCTTGTTGCCACATCACACTTGCCTGCTGCCCATGCACATCGATAAGTGCCACTGACGAAGTTGCAAATAACGGCGGCTCAATACCGGCCACCAATTCACTGACCATATAACCCAATAATGGCATGTGGCCTATCACCAACACCTTGTCTGCCTTAAATTGTTCGGCGTAAGCCTTAACCAGGCTGGCAGCCATTTCCGGGTCGGCCGATGGCACCAATTCATCCAATACCATCCATTTACGCGGTTCAGGAAAATGCTTTCCCAGCTCCTGCCAGGTCTGCTGTGCTCTGAGATAAGGACTCACCAGCACCAGATCAAAGGCAGAGACTGAATCATTCAGCCAGTTGCTCATCTGTATCGTATGGAGGCGTCCGGCATCAGTCAGTATTCGCTCCCGATCCGAGGGTGCGTCGAAACTGGCCTCACCATGGCGCATTAGAAAAAGCTGCATACATCACTCACTACAGAAAAAAGTTCTTATGGTTCTTTGTCAATTGTAGCCCTTTATAGCGCGGCAACAAACCGCACAGCTCTCAATCTTTAGTCGAAAAATCCAAGAGATATTTGCCAAAAAAGCATAAGGCTATCAATATATAACAATCTGTCTATACGGGAGTTATCCCTTGAGCACTTGCCAGTCTGTCATTTCCAGCCCCAATGACCACCGCAGCTATCGTCATCTGACTCTGACCAACGGCCTGCGGGTATTGCTGGTGCAAGATATGCATTCTGCCCAGGCCGCCGCATCCATGGCGGTTAATGTCGGCCACTTCGATGATCCCCAATCCCGCCCCGGAATGGCGCATTTTCTTGAACACATGTTGTTCCTGGGGACAGCCAAGTTTCCCGAGGCCGGAGGCTATCACAGTTTTATCAACCAACATGGTGGCAGCAATAATGCCTGGACGGGTACTGAGCACACCAACTTCTTCTTTGCCATAGATCCCTTGGTATTTGCCGAGGCGCTGGACAGATTCAGCCAGTTCTTTATTGCGCCGCTGTTCAATCAGGAATTGGTTGAAAGAGAAAGACACGCTATAGAATCTGAGTTCAGTCTCAAGCAGAAAGACGATATCCGCCGTATCTATCAGGTATTGAAAGAGACGGTTAATCCGGGGCACCCTTTTTGCAAATTTTCCGTCGGGAATCTACAAACGCTGGGCGGAGACGAGCAACAGCTCAGGGAAGAACTGCTTGCCTTCTACAACAGCCATTACAGCGCCAACCTGATGACCCTGTGTCTGGTGGCTCCGATGGCAATTGATGAGCTGGAGCAGTATGCCAGACGCTATTTCTCGTCAATAAAAAATCATGACCTGCAAAAATCCTATCCCGAAGTGCCACTGTTCTCCTGTGAGCAACTGCAAAAGCAGATCCACATAGTGCCGCTTAAAGAGCAAAAGCGCCTGACCCTGAGCTTTGCCCTGCCCGCTATCGATCGCTTCTATCGCAGTAAACCACTGACCTTTATCAGTCACCTACTAGGAAGCGAGAGCCACGGCAGCCTGTTTTCCAAACTCAAGGACGCCGGCCTTATCAACGGACTATCTGCCGGTGGTGGCATCAACGGCTACAACTTCAAGGAATACAGCATCAGTATTCAGCTGACCGACAAAGGTTTGAACCAAACCGACAGGGTGGTTGCAGCCTGCTTCGGTTATATCAAACTCATTGCCGATAAGGGATTGGAAGATTGGCGCTATCAGGAAAGAGCCAATCTACTCAAACTGGCATTTCGCTACCAGGAACAGATAAAAGCACTGGATCTGGCCAGTCACCTAAGCATCAATATGCAGCACTATCAGGTTGAAGATACCGTCTATGGCGACTATCGCATGGATGGCCTGGATGTCGCTGAAGCCAGGGCACTGATGAGCCTGATGACTCCGGATAATATGCGCCTGCAACTGGTGGCCCAGGATCTGGATACCGAACAACAGGCGGCCTGGTATCACACCCCGTATCAAATTAAGCCCATAGAAGACGCCAGGCTGGCACTGTGGCGCAGCGCCGAGGCTGAAACCGGAATGGAGCTGCCAAAACCCAATCCTTTCATCGTTGAAGACGCCATAGCCCGAAGTGAACCCAGTCGGCATCCTGAGCCGGTGATTGTCGCCGAAGGCGCCGGTTATCGTATCTGGCACAAGAAAGATGATGAATTCAATGTCCCCAAGGGGCATCTGTATCTGTCTCTCGATTCGGATCAGGCCAGCCCCACTCCAAGACATGCCGCCTTGACCCGGCTGTATGTGGAAATGCTGCTCGATCATCTGACCGAACACACCTACCAGGCGGAAGTGGCTGGCCTCAGCTACAACATCTACCCCCATCAAGGCGGGCTGACCCTGCATTTAACCGGTTTTACCGGCAATCAGGAAACCCTGCTGGCACTGCTGATAAATAAAGCCCGGGAGCGCAGTTTTACCCAAGAGAGATTCAACCTTATCAAACGCCAGTTGCTACGCAGTTGGTATAACCATGCCCAGGCGAAACCCATCTCCCAGCTGTTCACAAGCTTGACGGTAACCCTGCAAAAACGCAGTTATGAACCACTGCGGATGGCAGAGCTGTTGGAAGATATCACCCTGGACGATCTGCATGACCATGTGAGCGCCTTCTATGAAAAAATCTACCTGGAAGGCCTGGTCTATGGTGACTGGCTGGAACAGGAAGCCCAGTCTCTGGGAAAACGACTCAGCCATATTCTGTCACTGGTTTCCAAGCCCAGCCGTGAATCGGCAAGGGAGTTGGTCAACCTTCAGGGTAAAGGCACCGTACTCAGGGAGCTGAACATAGCCCACCCGGACAGCGCCATCATAGTCTATTACCAATCCGTGTTTGCCACTCCGGAGAAAATGGCGTTGTTCAGCCTTTTGAATCACACCATGTCATCGACTTTCTTCCACGAGCTGCGAACCCAAAGACAGCTCGGTTATATGGTGGGCACTGGTTATCTGCCGCTGAACCGCCACCCGGGAATGATCTTCTATGTACAGTCACCGACCGCCGGGCCACTGCAGTTACTGCAAGCCATAGATGAGTTTATCGCCGACTTTAACTACGCCGTGATGCAGATAACCAATGAGCAGTGGGAAAGCACCAAGCAGGGATTGATCAACCAAGTCATGGAACATGACGCCAACCTCAAGACCCGCAGCCAACGTTATTGGGTCAGCATAGGCAATAAGGATTACCACTTTAATCAGCGCGAACTGGTGGTGGCACAAATCAAGCGCCAAACCCGGGCCGGGCTGATTAAGTTTATGATGGATAAAATGCGTACCAAACACAGTGACCGTCTGGTGCTGTTCAGCACAGGAGAGCAACACAGGCACCTGGAACGCCTACAAGCCGGTTCCTTGATCACTGATTTACGTGCCTTCAAACAGCAGGCTGAGCAGTTTAACCTTTAATCTCTGGGCTGCACTTGCTTAAACGGGGATTTTTTCATCCCCAATCGGTATCGCAGATTATCCCAAGAGTAAGTAAATCAGCAGCTGGAAACAAAAGGTATTATATTCAATATCAGCACAGCGTGCTTTTTAGCTGTCATTACAGTTCAATCTACCAACAGTAACATTGAACAAATTTGAGGTAAGCTTATGTGATAGAAAGGTTTAATTTTGACAATCAGGTAACTTTCTGAAAGAGTTATCACTCACGATACTGGCATCACTCATTATAAAATTTACTAAATTTATGCCTAATTTCCTGCTCTACCTCACAATGCTCTGGTGTTTGGTTATCGCCTTTGTCCCGGCTACAGTTGCAGCACTTCCTCTGATTGATACTCCCGCTCCGATCCTTCTAAAAGCAGAAACATACGGCGTTCCTGAAGGGCTCTCACAAAGCACAGTCACATCGATAACCGAGGATTCGGATGGTTATATCTGGGTAGGAACTCTCAATGGTCTTAACCGTTTCGATGGCAAGGAGTTCAAACAATATTTCGCCAATGACGGGACTGGTCTGAGAAGTTCATTCATCCAAAGTTTATACTCACACAAAGACCTTCTTTTAGTTGGCACCAACCATGGTCTCTATACCTATAATAAGGAAAAAAACACTTTTGTACCCATAAGCAGTATGAACAGTGCAGTTTGGTCTCTCCAACGAATGGAAGATTCAATATTAGTTGGTCTCAACGACAAAATAGCTAAAGTAGATCAGATAACTACTACAACCCCTAAAATCACATTATTGCAATCAGAAAATTTTCTTAATGTAAAACAGATTATCTCCTACAAAAATCTTTATATAACGCGCAATCACGATGGTTCTGTCTATCAGACAAATAAAGATTCGCAAGCAAGTAAATTAATATCAAAAGAGTCAATATCAATCAGCCAAGGAACGGAATGCATTTACATTTTAAAAGAAGATGGTATACACAGATGGAAAGATAATAAACTAACAAGCATATCTGTAGAAAAATACAATAACATATTCAGCTTGAGAAATGACTTATACGCCTTAAAAAATAACAAAGTATTCAACATTTCATCTAAAGGAGAAGAAAAGTTTCTAGGTCTAATCAAGGATGTGGCTCTCTCTACGTCAATGAGTTTCATTTATGCAGAAAAAGGCCGCATTTACATTCCATCTCTCAATAAAGGGTTTTCTGCGATAGATATTAAAAGCCAACTCGCTTCGACTCTTGCCAGTAATACTCAAAGCGTCTGGAATATACAAAAAAACCAGAAAAAAGACCTTCTAATATCAGATGACACACAAGTTCTTAAACTGCTGAATGAAGACCTCAACGTGATCTTATCTGTTGATACAGGACTAAAAGGCCCCAAAACAGCAGGACTTGTAAATGACACTATTTTCTACGGCTCTCTAAATGGATTGTATGCTATAAATGTCAATACTGGAACACGGTATCAAATAATTGATAGCCCTATAGTCGCATTAGCTGTCAATGAGGATGAAACACGAATTGCAATAAGTACTGCAAATTCCCTAATACATGAAGTTGATGTAAAAACACTCGGCATCGTCAGCCAATATGAAATAAGTGAAAAACCATCAATATTCAACATTGCTTACGAAAGCAATCAACTTTATATCGCAACTCAAGTTGGTGTCTTTACTGCCAGTAACACTACAGGCGTCAAACATATTTTTAGTGATGAGATCACTTACAGCATCGCACCAACAAAATCAGGCACATACTTAGGCACTGGGACAGGCCTAAAATTCTACAATAAAGCTACAAAAAAAATATCAACAACGTATATCGCCAACAGTCCCATTTACTCAATCGCAACTGATTCTGATGGTAATTATGTTGCCACATCCATCAGAAAAGTAATAATAGGAATCTCTGGTGAAACATATCTTTTAAATGAAGATTTCGGTAGTCAATATGAATACAATACACAAAGCGCTTCAACTTGGAGAAATGGATTCCTACTGGGAGGGATCTCCGGGTTAACCATTATTTCACCCAATGACATTGTTAACTTCAAAAATAGTCATGCGCCAAAAGCCAACCTCAATGAACTATTGATATTTAATATCCCCCAATTCGTCGATAATAGTAAACTCTCCTCAGTTCTTTCGCTGTCAAATGAGATCAAACTAAAATACTCCGATTACCCCTTCACTCTTAGATTCAATAGCCCAAAGTATTCTCATATTAAACTCGAGTACGAGTACCGGCTACAAGGGCTTTCTGACGACTGGATCAGCTCCAAAGGCATTAATTCTGCAACCTATACCAATCTTTCTCCCGGAAGCTACACCTTTCAGCTCAGAGCAATAGATCCCATCACAGGTAAAAAAGGCCAAAATACCGAACTCCAAGTAGAAATAACCCCGCCTTGGTGGCTCTCCAACATTGCCAAGGCGCTCTATGTTTTGATAATGCTGCTAATACTGACGGTTATCACCAAAGCCGTGCTGCGCAAGAGAGAGATCCAGCGCCAAATAGCCTTGAGTGAGGAGAGGCTAAAGCTCTCCCTCTGGGGTAGTGGTGATGAAATGTGGGACTGGGATATAGAAACGGGTCAGATATACCGCTCCAATATCTGGGGCTCCCTCGAGTTTCCCCGCGACGGCCAGCGTTCCGGCCATCATGGTGAAGAGAGCAATATTCACCCTCAAGATAGAGAGCGGGTAAGAGAAGCACTCAACAAACACTTTTACGGTGAAACAGATCATTTTGAAGCAACCTACAGGGTTAAAAGCAAAAATGGTGAATGGCTGTGGATCCTCGACAGAGCCAAAATTGTTGAGCGGGATGAGCATGACAATGCCCTGCGTATGACGGGAACCATCAAAAACATCAACAGTTTCAAGACAGCAGAAGAGCAGCTACGCCTATTCGAGCGGGCGATAGAGAATATCTCGGAAGGCATGTTTATTCTGGATGCCGATTTCCATTATGTTGAGGTTAACGAAGCCTGCTGTGAACTCACCCAACACAGCCGCAACCAGTTGCTCGGCACAACGCTGCAATTCAGCCGTTATCCTGACAATTACAATCAACAAATAAAGCAGTTATTGCAGCAATACGGCCGCTGGAGTAACGATATAGAAGCCATTAAGGGCGACGGTTCAGAGTTCCTGATGGAGCTCACCATAGATGCGATTTACGATGAGCAAGGGATCCTGACCCATTATGTTGGGGTGTTTTCCGATATCTCCCGTCGTAAACAGCAGGAAGAAGAGCTGCGTAAGCTCACCAACAATGATCTCCTGACCGGTCTTCCCAACCGCTCCAACTTGCAAGTCACCCTAGGCAACCTGGTGAAGAAAGATCATCACCACACCCTGATGGTACTTGACCTGGATAATTTCAAAAAAATCAATGATTCACTTGGTCACCAGATAGGTGATGAGCTTTTGATCCTGGTTGCACAGAGGCTGCAGCAATCTATACCCGGACACACCAACCTCTATCGCCTAGGTGGGGATGAATTTGCCATTCTGGTGGACAAGAATCCGGACATAGGTTCCAGTGCAGTGATAGCCAACCGGGTCATAGACGCCTTCGGTCAAGCCTTTGAACTGGTAGGCGAACAACTGGTTGTCGGCGTTAGTATAGGCATAGTGCTTTATCCCGAAGACGAGCAAAATGAGCAGGCACTGCTGAGAAAGGCCGATATTGCCATGTACCATGCCAAGTCTGCCGGAGGTAACCGCTATCAGTTCTACTCTGAATCCTTGAACCGCAATGCAATTAGGCAGTTGGAGGTAGAGAATCTCATCCGCGAAGGCCTGAAAGACGATCTGTTTGAAGTCTATTACCAGCCCAAAATAAATCTGCGTAGCGGTTTAGTGTCGGGTATGGAGGCCTTGGTCCGCTTGAATCATCCTCAGCATGGATTAATCCCACCCAATGACTTTATTCCGCTGGCAGAGGAAAATGGTCTAATTATTGAAATAGGCGACCTTGTTATGCGCAAGGCCTGCTTTGCCGCCCAGCAGTGGCGTGAACAGGGATTGTTTGATGGCCGTGTGGCTGTCAATTTGTCGTCGCGACAATTCGCCCTACCCGATCTGCAGCAAAGAATCGCGTCAATTTTACGTCTGACCCGCCTACCTGCTGCTAATCTGGAACTGGAAATCACTGAAGGGACTGTTATCAAGCATCCTGAAAAAGCCATTAAAGTCATGCAACAACTGGCAAAAATGGGAGTCTGTCTGGCACTTGATGACTTTGGCACCGGCTATTCGTCCCTGTCGTATCTGAAGCGATTCCCCATTCACAGCTTGAAAATAGATAAAGCCTTTGTTGACGATATCGATAAATCGGACAGAGATTTAAAGATGGTCGACTCCATCATCACCATAGCCCACAATATGGGGCTTTCCGTTGTGGGCGAAGGCGTAGAAGAACCCTCACAGCTGAGTATTTTAAAAGCATTAAATTGTGAAGAAATACAAGGATTTATTTATAGCAAGGCGGTTTCTGAGGCTGAATTTTCTGAATATTTGAAACAAAATATGCCTGAATTATCAAGTAAAAAGAACACGGTTTAGCAACAAAGTTCGAACAGCATAAAAACCAAAAAGTCATCAAAGAAAAATCAATTTAAAGTTAAGACAACATTTCTGGCATGACTCCTGCTTTATCTCTCTCAGCGTCAAGAAGTTAACCGCTGACTGTTACCACTACCCTGAGAGAGATAAGATAATGATTAAATTTATAGTTGCTACCGCCGCCGTTGTTACCAGTTCACTGGCTTTTGCCGCTGCACCAAACGTCAAATTCAAACCTGTTGAACTTGCTGCTGCGCCTAATGTGAAGTTCAAGCCTGTCGAGCTGGCTGCTGCTCCGAACGTGAAATTCAAGCCTGTCGAGCTGGCTGCTGCTCCAAACGTAAAATTCAAGCCTGTAGAGCTGGCTGCTGCTCCGAACGTGAAATTCAAGCCTGTCGAGCTGGCTGCTGCTCCGAACGTAAAATTCAAGCCTGTTGAGCTGGCTGCTGCTCCGAACGTAAAATTCAAGCCTGTTGAGCTGGCCGCAGCCCCGAACGTGAAGTTCAAACCTGTTGAGCTGGCCGCCGCCCCTAATGTGAAGTTCAAACCTGTCGAGCTGGCCGCCGCGCCTAATGTGAAGTTCAAACCTGTCGAGCTGGCCGCCGCCCCGAACGTGAAATTCAAACCTGTCGAGCTGGCCGCCGCCCCTAATGTGAAGTTCAAGCCTGTAGAGCTGGCCGCAGCTCCGAATGTGAAATTCAAGCCTGTCGAGCTGGCTGCCGCGCCTAATGTGAAATTCAAGCCTGTCGAGCTGGCCGCAGCCCCGAACGTGAAGTTCAAACCTGTCGAGCTGGCCGCCGCGCCTAATGTGAAATTTATATACGCCTGACCCCGGGCCTTGGAGGACTAATTATGATCATATCAATCAAAAAGTTATTGGGTCTGACCAAACCAGAGCGTAAAAGAGTGAAACTGCCGGAGGGTCTGTGTCACCTGGAAGTGGTGCCAGCCAGAGGCTGGTGGAACTGATGGAACAGCGAAAAAATAAGGGAGCATTTATGCTCCCTTTTGCTGTGATTTGGAATCAATAGACAACTCTAGAAAGCATGCTTGCTATCGCCGGGTCGAGTGGTTTTGCGGTGCGCCAATTGCCTATGTGCATTAAATAACAACATGGCGGCGGGTCCCAAAAACAACCCGGCAGCCACCCAACGTTTAACCCCCATTCCTGCCTTGAAGGCTGAATGTCCCAAAGTGTAAGCGGAGACGCCCATAGTCCCCGCCAAAGCCATCGCGCCTGCCAGTATCAGTGTCAACTCGCCTCACCTCACTTGTTGCAGCGCATCCCTTCACTGTCCAAAAGAAAGTCGGAATACTACCCCAGCAACGCTCAAAATAACAGCAAAAGGTCAGTAATTCGCCACCCAAGCCTGGCAAAAAATGGTTCGACAAAATTGCCTGACAACCTACCCCCTGGCGCTACTCCAGCCTTAACAGCTCACCACAGGACTTTTGCAGCAGACTGCGGCAACGCCACAAGCCAAGCAGTGCCACCAACAAGGCGCCACTGAGGGGAGCCAATAGCCACCATTGCCAGTGAGGACTGACTCTGAGTTCAAACACCTGAGTTTTCAAAAGCCAGAGCGCAAACTCCGCCACTGTGACCGCCAGAATGCCTGCCACGGCACCTAGCAGTGCAAACTCCAACGCCGTGGCAAGCTTAAGCAAGCTTCCCGGCGCGCCAAAGGTGCGTAGAACCGCCAGTTCTCGTTGGCGACTGGCCATGCCGGCTTCGGTCTGCGCTATCATCACCAGGGCACTGGCCAATACCACCAGCACCAACACCAGCGTCAGCGCCAAAGATACCTGGGCGACTATCTCTTTGAGCTGAGCCACCATGGCCCCCACATCTATGATGGAGACAGTGGGGAAATTACGGATAATCTCAAGCACAACGGCCTTTTGACCATCATCCAGATGAAAACTGGCCATTGAGGTATAAGCAAAGGGCGCCAAGGCTTCCTGACTGAAAATCATAAAGAAGTTGGGTTGCAAAGTTTCCCACTGCACAGAACGAATACTGGCCACTTTGACAGTCAGCGTTTGGTTATCGATAACAAAACTCAGGCTGTCTCCGACAGTAATTCCCAAGCGCTCGGCCACCCCGGACTCCACTGACACCTCATCGGTTTGCCGATTAAAATGGCCCTCAAGGATCTCATTGTTGGGCGGCAAGGTGTTTCGCCAGGTGAGATTCAGCTCCCTTGAAATCCCAAGGCGCCCTCTCTGCCCCTGTTCCTGCTCTTCGGCAGTGATCACCTCCTCACCATTGATGGCGCTGAGCCGACCGCGGATAACAGGATAGATATCTGTGGCAGCAATCTGGCGCTGAGCCATAAAGTCCGCCAGCGGCTCTACTTCGTCCGGGGCTATGTTAACCAGAAAATAGTTCGGCGCATCCTCAGGCAACTGCTTCTGCCATTCGCTGAGCAAGTCCTGACGCAACGCCATTATGGTCAGCAATAACACCAAGGCGCTGGAAAAGCCCACCAGTTGTACAGCGTTTTGTCTGGCGCGGCGCCGAAGGCCCGCCAGTGCCAGCGACAAGGGGTTGGTCGTGCGCATACCAACACTCTGCCCCAGGCGGATTAACAAAAAACCCATCAGGCTGAGCAGCACCCCGAGCAACACCACACTGGCCACCACGGTCAGAGTTAAAGGCAAAGAGCGCGAGTAAAGCCAGCCGAGCAATCCCATAGCCGCCAAACTCAGCAGCAGATGCAACCACATACCCAGACGTATTCCTTCAAGCTGGCGTTGCAACACCCTGAGCGGCGGAATAGCCAGCAGTCGCATCAGCGGATAGGCACTGAACATAAAGGCGCTGATAAACCCTGTAGCCAGCCCCAAGAGAAGCGGTCTGAGCATAGGCGGAGAATAGGCGGCAATTTCCGCAGGCAAGGCTCGGCTGATGAGATAATCCAGCACCAGACCACCGAAGATCCCCAAGATCACTCCAAGAAAGGTCACCAGCAGCAAGTGCAGACCGAACAATAAACGGATTTGTCTTGCACTGGCGCCAAAGGTTTTCAGCATGGCAACCACATCATAGTGACGCTGACAATAACGCTGGGCGGCAATGCCGATGGCGGCGCAGGCAAGGGCTATCCCCAATAAGCTCGCTAACAGCAAGAATCGCTCTGCCCGCTGCACCGCCCCGGCAATCGGCGAATCGCCGGATTGTACATCCACCCAACGTTGGCTACTGGTCAGCAGTGGCTTGGCATATTCTTCAAAACGGCTCAGCGCCTGGCTATCACCGACAAACTGATAAAGATATGTCACCCGGCTGCCGGGCTGAATGACCCCGGTTGCCGCCACATCATCAAGGCGCATCAACACCAGGGGGGAAGAAGCAAATGGATTGAAACCGGCATCGGGCAGCCTGTCTATCTCCTTGGCCAACGCCATCTGAGCGTTACCCAGCTCAACACTCTTGGGATACCCCAGCAGGCCCCCAAGACGCATTTCAAACCACAATTCACCTGGCTGCGGCAAGGCACTGGTTTCCCCTTGACGCAAGACAATTTTACCCTTGAGCGGATAGGCACTATCAACTGCCCTGACAGTGACCAACTGAAAGGCATCACCGCTGTAAACCATAGAGTTGAACTGCAAACTATGCGATTGCTTCAGCCCTAACGCGTTGGCCTGCTGCAGTATGCCTGCATCTATGGGGACGGGTGAATTAATGATTCGGTCGGCGGCGATAAACTTGGCCGCCTGGCCATTGATAGCGAGCTGCAATCTGTCACTGACCCGGGCCAGACCGGTCACAGACAACACCGCCAGGGTCAAGGCCAGCACTATCAATACCAACTGCCCTTGCTTGAGTTCGCGGCGAAACAGGCGCCATGCCAGCGTCCATTCCATCAGCGCCCCTCCTCTGCCGTTACCGATGCCGCCAGAACCTGGCTTTCTGTCTTGGCCTCATGCAAACCGGCCTCTTCCGGCAGGGTTTGCTGCCCCTGTTCATACAATCGCCCTTCGTGCATCTCCAACTGGCGCTCACAACGACTGGCCAGTTGCATATCATGGGTCACCAAAATCAAGGTGGTCGAACTCTCGCGATTGAGCTCAAACAGCATGTCGGCAACCCTGTCGGCGTTGTGTTTGTCCAGGTTGCCCGTGGGTTCATCGGCAAACAGCACCTTGGGTTCGCTGATAAAGGCTCTGGCGATAGCAACCCGCTGCTGTTCACCGCCGGAAAGCTGTTTCGGGTAATGATTGAGCCTGTGCCCAAGACCAACTCGCTCCAGCATGGCTTTGGCCCGCTCTCTGGCATCCCTGATACCCGCAAGTTCAGCCGGCAGCATGACGTTTTCCAGGGCATTGAGGGTATCAACCAACATAAAAGACTGAAAAATAAAGCTGACTTTTTGCTTACGCAGCGCAGCCTTCTGCTCTTCATTCAGCCCGGCCAAGGCACTGCCATCGAGCCAAATCTCACCGGACGAGGGGGTATCCAATGCAGCCAGTAGGCCCAGTAGGGTTGATTTGCCTGAACCTGATGGCCCAAGAATGGCCACACTCTGGCCCGGCTTGACATCCAAATTGATGCCACTCAGGATAGTCAGGTCACCTTCCTGGGTAGTGACAGTTTTTACGAGATGGGAAACCTTAATGGCACTGTTCTTCAAAATTACTTCCTTATGCTTGCGTCCGCTGGCATTGATACCATTCATATTCTTGTTCTCTGCGCAGCCCGTCAAGGCCGCTGATATACTGATCCTGGGTGACAGCCTAGGAGCCAGTTACGGCATGGCCGAGAAACAGGGCTGGGTCGAAGGGCTAAGACAAGCCCTGCCCGAGCATAACATTGTTAATGCCTCTGTCAGCGGCGAAACCACGGCCGGAGGCCTCAGAAGATTGCCTCAGTTGCTGGAGTCGGTAAAACCCTCGCTGCTGTTGGTGGAGCTAGGCGGAAATGATGGTCTGAGAGGCTTTTTGCCAACGGAGCTAAAAAACAATCTTACAAAAATCATTGCGTTGGCCCAGCAATCCGGCGCCAAAGTGCTGCTTTCCGAAGTCATGGTGCCGCCAAACTACGGCCCCAGATATGCCAACGCCTTCAGCGCCGTTTACAGTGAGCTGGCCAAGCAGCCCAACGTCACCCTGATGCCCTTCTTTATGACAGAGATAGCGCCCTTTCCCGAATTGATGCAGGCCGATGGGCTGCACCCGAACGAAAAGGCCCAGCCCAAGATCACCGCCTTTGTGCTGCCCTGGGTTGAATCGGCAATCGAATCTATCAAAGCCCCCACCACAGACGCATCTGCGCCGGCAACAGGCGGATAAGGCAATCACCGGACATAATAGCAGCCGGACATAATAGCCGCAGGACGACATCGTTAAAAACGACTAAAGGCTGCAGCTGAATACCCTCACCTTGTGCCCCATCAGTTCACTTTCTTCCTGCGGCAGCATCCCTAACTTAAGGGCTATCGCTTCCGAACCCAGGTTGCCATCCATGATCAGGGCTATCAACTCATCCACGGCGCAAATCGCTTTTATTTTTGGCAATGCATGGCTTGCGGCTTCATAACCCAGCCCCAGGCCCCAGTATTCAGGCAGATATCTGTATCCCAACTCAACCTTGCCGAACTCCGGCAGAAACTTAGGACCGCAAAACCTATCACCTTGCCGTCGGCCTTATGCTCAACCGCCCAGCGACCATAGCCATACTTGCGGTAGTCGGCAAAAATAACCTTTTCAAGCACCTGACTGGCCTCTTCAACATCCTTCAACGGCTCGCCGGGGATATATCTCAGGACATCGGAAGTACTGTTCATGGCGAACAAGGCCTGCTGATCACCATCACGGAACTGTCTCAAAATTAATCTGGGGCTTTCGATAATCAAGATTAATGACTCCTTGTGGTTCAGCTTGTTGCCTTAAGGTTGGCTAAATTTTATTAATGTTTAATAAATCATAACCATAGATTACACTAGGGCGGGCGCGATAAGTCTATAGCCGATCGGATTGAAAGTTGTTTTGTCGCAAAGAGAGTGCTGTGCAACCCGGCTAGTATGCCCATACCAGCGTGATAACATGAAACAAGGAAAGCATATGTCCCTGCAAAAAGTCTATATTCCCCTGGCCACCCGTACCAGCCAGTACATCATGGCTGAAATACTGATGACAGATGCGCTGCTCAGTCACTATGCCAGTTACGAAAACTGCTACCGCGAGATCAGCAAGTTAGTATTCCAGTTGGCAGAAAAGGAAGATCTGCACAACATTCATGTGATCGCCAATGACAAACTGCCTGTGGTGCGTTTTCACACCGAGGCCTACTGCTTCCAAACTGCCGAACAGATCCTGTTCTTTTACAACCCAGCCTACCATGAAGCCCAGAATCTTTTCTTCCAGCCGGACTACAAGGCCCGCAAGTTAAGACTGCTGTTTTTGGCTACCGGTAAGGAAATTCGCGCTAACGCCGCCAACTTCCACAACCGGGTCAACGCCGTATTGAATGGGGTGTTGGACAACCTGCCGGAGCAGGAGTTAAAGGTCAAAGTCCGCGATCACCAGCACATGGCCTACGATCTCTTCGCCCGTGCCAAGGGTGAGAAAAAGACCTATGGCTACAAACTAAGAGATATCTATCAGCGCTACAAGTCGCGCAGGTGCAAACTGCCGGAAGATCACAGCTCACTGGCCTATGTCACCGTCAGCCTGCCGTTGAGCCGCCGCCTGAAACAGAGCGTACTGGAAGAGGAGCATACCGAAGACTTCAGCCCGCTGTACCAGTTCCTTGAGGACAAGTTCCGCAGCGCGGCGGCAGGCAAGCAATTACACCGCACCGCCATGGTAGCCAATGGCTTGATGCCTTTGGTTCGCAACAGTAAGTTCGAGAAGGTGGAAAGCACTGCCGAAGCCCAGATGATAGGCTTTGATCCTGCGGCAACCGACACCCAGTTTGTCAGCCATTGGGATGGAGGTAACTTGGTGGAATCGGTGCACTTTTTGCTGGTCGCCGGTAAAGAGGATTACACAGAGCCGGGTTATGGCCGCTATATGAACCAGGTGGAAGCAGCTTTGAAAGACTTTGCCGAAGCCATAGGTTTGGATCCGGAGCGCCATGAACTGGTGCTGAGATTCCATCAGCACATCAGTTACAAGCGTTAAGACTCAAAAAAGCCGGGCTAGCCTGTACAATACCGCTCAGCCCGGCTTTTTACTTTGTTATTATGAGTGTGCTATGAATGAGTCCCCAGGGCTCGGCTATTTCCGCCCTGTGACCACATTGATTCTGGCAACATCCACCAGATCGCTCACCTGATATTTGTCGAACAGATCCAACAAAGCATCGCTGCCCTGCTCCAGTTTCAACATCATCTCTTCTTCATAAAGCGGCACCAGGCTATAAAAATTGATGCACTTGTCCTGGTCAATCTCCAAGGTGTGGAATGCATTATCAAGTAGCAGTGACGGCAGAACTATCATGCCATTTTGACGGGTATTTTCGGCAAAGGGTTCGGCAGGATCACCATTGGGTATTGTGTGTCCCCAGCCCAGCCAGCTGTCGTATTTATGCGGAAAGCGCGCCAAAAACTTAAGCTGCCTTATAGGCCAGTACCACTTTTCATCGCTAAAGGCTTCCTGACTTATCTGCCAATGCGCCGGCAAAGTGATCATCAGCTCCATAAACCTGGGGATATCCGCCCCTTCGGGGGTACTCATAGGCAAGTCACTCATGCCGGAAGTCACCAGAGTATGGAAAGGTCGCTCGTCTGTCGGTGCCACATAATGCACATCAATATGCACAGTATCCGAGATAACTTCATGAAAGACCCAGGTGACTTCACCAATATGGCGCTCAATATGTTCGCTTATCTGGACGATACACTCTTCACCCATAGGTGACTGCCATTCCTTTTCACCATCCGTGTATCTGAAAATGGGATCACCGGAAAGGCTGTATTCTTGTTCATCCTTACTCATGCCAACTCCTTTTGATTCTGACGCTTGAGGTTTTATCACTGCCTGCGAACGAAATCCAGAATAAATGATAAAAAACAAACGGTTGTTAAAATAGTGTTTATATATGGCGATAATGCCTCAATCTGTTATCTGCTGCTACTTGCATTATTTGGCGCTAATTTGGCCGGATTTCACATTGTCAGTCGGGAAATGAATCGGGATCTTGTTAACGGAATAATAACAATTATCAGGAGAGATTATGTTCAACAAGAAAAACCCCCTGACTTTGGCGTTGCTGGCAGCCGGGTTAACCCTGGGACTCATTGCCTGCTCGGATGACGACAATACATCTCAAACCACTGAACCACCGGTCGTGACGCCACCGCCGCTAACCAGCCCCTTCCCCGAAGGCGCCATCATGGTTGAAGCCGGAGACAATCTGACAACCCGAATTCAGGAAGCTCTGATCAACGCCCAGAGTGGCGCTGTGATCGTGTTGCCAAAGGGCCGATTTGAGATAGATGCCACCTTGTTGTTTGACGGCGATGTCGACGGTGACGGCAGCTATGCCCGCAATGTCACTGTCATGGGCTATGGCCGCGATGAAACCATTCTCGACTTTGCCAACGCCAACGCCGGTGACGGTATTTTTGTGCAAAACGCCCTCAATATCACCATCAAGGATCTGTCGGTCTATGAAGCCAAAAACAACGGCATCAAGCTGAAAAATACCAATGGCATCATACTGCGCAATGTCTCCGCCGTGTGGGAAGGTGAGCTGGATCAAGGCAATGGCGCCTACGGCCTTTACCCGGTGGAATGCGAGAATATTTTGATTGAAGACAGCTATGTCCGCGGCAGCGCCGATGCCGGTATCTATGTAGGCCAGTCTGAGTACATAGTCGTCAGACGCAATGTCGCCAAGGAAAACGTCGCCGGTATCGAAGTGGAAAACTCGCGCTTTGCCGATGTCTATAACAATGAGGCCATGGGCAATACCGGTGGTATTCTGGTGTTCGACCTTCCCATAGGCAACCACAAGTACGGCTCCAGCGTACGGGTATTCAACAACAAGGTTTATGACAACAATACCCACAACTTCGCCAACGCCTCTGCCAACCCGGCCGGAGTGCATATTGTTCCTCCCGGCACCGGGGTAATCATACTCTCCACCAACGATGTGGAAGTGTTCAACAACCAGATCAGCAACCACGATACCCTGGCGGTCACTGTCTCCAGCTTCTTCATCGCCGAGCCGGATGTCTCCACCTTTGCCGCCAGCTATGCCCTGCCGGGTCAGGCCATTGAAGATGGCTGGCGCGCCACACCACGCAACATCTATATCCATGACAACCAGATAAGCGGTTTTGCCACCAAGCCCAACGGTTATCTTATCGAGGATATCATCAAGGCCTACATCTACAGCCATGGCCGCTTCCCGGGGATCCTCTACGATGGCCTGGGTGAACTGCTCGCCAATAATGGTACCGGCGCCTATCTCGGCTTTGGTGAACTCCCCTTCAACCCTGACGGCAGTGAAAATGTCTGTGCCAGCAACAATGGAGATGTCAGCGTTGGCCGGCTCTACGGCAACAGCAATACCGATGTCAGCATTCCCGATGTCATGTATGAAGCCAAGCAGCAGCAACTGTTGCAATGCTCTTTGGTCAGCCTACCTGTGCATACCGTCACTTTCGGCGAACAGATCTTCGGCTGCGGCGTGGATGATGATACTGAAGGTTGTGATGGCGGCGTGCTGGTCGGCGGTGGCGGTACTATAGGAGAAGGTGAAGGCGGCCTTGAAGGCGATGGCGACCTGTCGCTGTGCAGCGCTCAAGGCTCTGGTGTGAACTGGGATGCTCTGACGGGTGCCAATTGCAGCAGCCTAGCACAATACCGCCTGTTTGCCGACGCCTCTATGCCGGCGGCCAAGCCAAACAGTGGCGGGATCCCTTACAAACTCAACACACCGCTGTTTACCGACTATGCCAGTAAGTACCGCTATGTGTTCGTGCCGGAGGGGAAACACGCCAACTACAGCAGCAATGAGGCCTTTGACTTCCCGGTAGGCACAGTACTGGTGAAAACATTTGCCCTGCCCGCCGATACCGCAACCAGAGGCGTGGACAATGAAACTCTGATTGAAACCCGGTTGTTGATCCACAGAGAGTCGGGCTGGACCGCCCTGCCCTATGTCTGGAATGCCGAGCAAACAGATGCCTCTTTGGCCAAGGCCGGTGCCATTCAAGGCAAGAGCGTGGTGCACAAGGGGCAAACCCTGAACTTTGACTATGTTGTCCCGTCAATGAATCAGTGCAAGCAGTGTCATCAGTTCAAGGCCGACAGCGCCAGTCAGGCGGTGTTTATGCCGATTGGTCCCAAGGCCCGCCATCTGAACCGTGACTACCCCTACCAGGATGGCAGCGCCAACCAACTGCTTCATTGGCAAAGCGCAGGTATTCTGAGCGGCCTGCCACCCCTTACCAGCGTCGATAAGGTACCAGCCTATGTGGATAGTGATGAAGCCACTTTGACTCAGCTAAGTGACAGCGAGTTGATGCAAACGGCCAAGGGCTACCTGGATATCAACTGCGCCCACTGCCACAGACCCGAAGGCAATGCCTCCAATACCGGGCTGAAACTGGAATATCAGCGCAGCTATGATGAAGACAACGGCTTCAGCCACGGCACCTGTAAATCGCCTGTCGCCTATGGCGGCGGCACCCTGGGCTACGATGTGGTACCTGGTAATCCGGCCGAGTCCATCATGCATTTCCGGATGCAGAGCAATGAACCGGGCGACAGAATGCCCGAAATTGGCCGTAGCCTCAGCCACGATGAAGGAGTTGCGCTGATAAGCGAATGGATCAAACGCTTGCCTGCGGCCAGCTGTTCAAAATAAAGCTGAAGCCAAGCTGGCGTATAAAAAGTAAATCATAGATTAATTCGTATCCAGAAATGAAAACGGCTGAGAAGTTATTGGTTCGTTACCAAGTAACAAATACTAAGACTCCAGCCGTTTTTCTGTCTAATCTTTGTTCAAGCTTTGAAGTCATAGTCATAAATATGAATACTGCCCTCAAGTTAGCGCACCTGATGCCTTGTCTCAAAATAGCTATGCTCGGCTTGATATTATTGCCAAGTACAGCAGGGGCCATTGGCAATGCCGCTCTCAGGCAAACTTGTCGGTCTAAGTATGGATAACCTGGCCTACAGCTTACTCAAAACAACCGCAAGCTAACTGATAAACAGACGTGATACGAGGCAATAACCTTACAAAAACATAACTAAAGCAATATGGTTTTAGGTTGACCAAGCAGAACCTTGGGCCAATGCTGACAGCAAATGACTAATTGCCCTTGGTTGAGCTGTACCGAAAATCGATTAACAGGAGTGAGTAACAAAAACAAACTGCCGAAGCTAATGGGGGCATGGATAGCTGGATACCGCCTAATTTTTTTCGAAGTCAGAGTGGCGTTTTGAAAATCAAAGTGGCGTTCGCCGCAGATCCGCAATGAACCAAAAAAATGAAGCCCCTTACGGGGCTTCATTTGGCTGACATCGCATTAAAGTGAAACGTTATGGATCCGCGCTTTCTCTTTTATGTATGACAGGTAGCTAGTGGCGCTACGTGCTGTCTTGGAATCTTTTGAGGCCAATTCAGCACGGCGGTAAGCCGACTTATAGTCTTTCAGGTTCAGGTAGGCCAGTGCCAGCTCAAACTGAGCTTCACCAGGGTTTTCGAGCCCGGCATCCAGCGCTTGCTTGAATACTGGAATCGCTTCCTTGAACTGCTGATCCAAAGCCAGCAAACGACCTTGTTTCAGGTACAACTTACCATCATTACCGACAGCAGCAGCTTGACCATAATAGGCCGCGGCCTTCTTCAGCTCCTTGGCGTTGTGGAAGAAACCGGCCAACATAGACAGGTTTTTCTCACTTTTTTCGATAAGCCCTTGTTTCATGTGCTTCTCGAAAATCACCGCACCACGATAAGCGGAACCTTTGGACGCCAACAGTTGCGACAAACGAGTGATGTTATCAGCAGTTTCCAGGAAACCGTTCTGATAGGCCAGATCGTATGTCACTGTAGCCTTGTCGAAGTCCTCGGTCAGCAGATAGAGCTGAGCCAACTGAACCCAAAGACGCTTATCATCCTGAAACAGGGGTACCATAGTTTCCAGAACACCAACCGCTTTCTTGTACTGCTTGAGGTTGAAGTAAGCCTGGAACTTAAGCTGGTACAGGTTCTTGTCGGGCGTTTCGGCCAATGACAAACCTTTGTCCGCTGTTTTCAGCACGTTTGGATAGTCTTTCAGTTCTGTATAAGCAATACCGATACGGCGGTAGACCACAGGATCTTGCTTACAGGAGAAGTCCATCCACTTGTTGTAGTAGGTGATAGCTTCTTTAAACTTCTTCTCCTGCAGCAGCAGATCCGCATACAACTTAAGAGTTGCACTGTGGTCGGTTCCACCGAGGATATCGGCTTCTACTGCCTGCTTAAGGTACTTGATGGAAGTGCCCATCTGACCTTTTTCAGCGTAGAAGTTACCCAGCATACGGGCAATATAGGCCTTGTCGAAGTCATTACGGGCGTTGGCTTCCAGCAATACTGCAATTGCTTCGTCCAGATTACCGTCCTGATAGGCTTCAAAGGATCTCTGCACCTTTTTGGCAGCAGTTTGACCCACTGCCTTAGCCTGACGCTGGTCGATAGGACACTTCTCAGCGGCCTGGGCGATTGGCGCCATCAGTACTGCACTGCCTGACAAAGTCAACAGCATGGCTGCAGCAAGCTTATTCACTTTTTGCATCTTATCTGTCTCCTTGGTTCAGGGTGAAGTCCAGCTGAACTGTCATACCGGGTTGCTTCATCGGCTTACCGTCAACAATCTTCGGCTTGTACTTCCACTTCTTCAGTGCACGAACCGCTTCACGATCAAAGATCCTTCTCGGTTCAGCCTGGATAACTTCAACATCATCAACACCACCGAGTTCGTTGATGGTAAAGCGCAGTTGTACCCAACCTTCTTTACCGTCACGCGCCGCAGCAATGGGATACTGAGGTTCAATCCGCACGATAGGTGTTGCATCACCATCGCGGGTCATCATGTTGCCCAGCTTAAAGCCTGTGCTTGGACCGCCTGCTTCTACTCCACCCATATTGAATGCCATATTGGTATCAATATCAGAAGAGCTATCCGGTGGCGTTTCCGCTGGCTTCGGTGGCTGCTCTGGTGGTGGGGGTGGCTTAGGTGTCACCCTTGGTTTCTTCTGTGCCTTCGAATCCTGCTTGTCCATTGTGATCTCGATAACTGGCGTTTCGGTTGAGGTGTCGCCACGTTGAGCGCCACCTCCGACCAGGAATGCCATAAACCAGAACAGACCAAAAGTCACAGCAGCACCAATAATGATAGATACTAGTGCTCTTAACATATCAGTCGTTCCCCGCAGATACCGAGACCTTATCAATACCAGCAGCCTTCACCTGATCCAGTACTTTAACAACCAAGCCGTGTTGGGCTTCTTTGTCTGCCTGGATCAGAACGGCGGCTTCTGGTGCCTCTGCCAACATACGTTCTACGTTAGCTGTTACTCGTTCAATATCAACCTGACGGTTTTCCATCATAATTACGCCTGTTTTACTGACGCCGATAAAGATGTTCGCCGAAGGTTTTGAAGTCGCTGTGGACGCCTTGGGTTTGTTGTAGTCCAAACCGGATGGCTTCACAAACGAGGTGGTCACAATGAAGAAGATCAGCATGATGAACACGATGTCGAGCATCGGGGTCATATCGATCTGTGCTTCCTCTTCTACACTGGAATGCTTCTTACGTGCCATGTTCAATCTCTCTCTAGTGGTGTGGCAGGCTGTCTTTCAGCTTTTCCAAGCTGATTTTCATCTTGGCGTCCAAACGAGTGCTGAAGAACACCCCGGACAATGCCGCGACCATACCAGCCATAGTAGGCATAGTGGCCATAGAAATACCAGCTGCCATCAGACGAGCATTACTCGTCCCCTGAACTGCCATAACATCGAACACTGAAATCATACCTGTCACAGTACCCAGCAGACCTATCATAGGACAGATGGCTACCAATGTTTTGATGATCAGCATACGTGCATTCATATCTTGCTTCGCTTGGGATACCCAAGCTTCACGGATACGGTGTGCATACCAGGAGGTGGTTTCCTCCCTGGCATTCCATGCAGTAATGATCTCTTTATGATTCTTAGGTGATACCCAGTTCAGATACCAGAATCTTTCAAGCATCAATACCCACATGAGAAACAGCACCGCCGCTACAAGCCAGAGGACATCGCCTCCGGAGGCCATGAAGCCCCTGACGGAATCCCAAATGTCCATCAGGTATAGCATCATTAGTCAGCCCTCTTCTCTGCGTGTTCAGCAATAATACCGGCACTTTGCTCTTCAAGGATTTGAACAATAGACTTACTGCGAGCCACAACAATAGCATGACACAGCATCAGTGGCAGAGCCGCAATCAGACCCTGTACTGTCGTTACCAGTGCCATAGAGATACCACCGGCCATCAGTTTTGGATCACCCGTACCGAACAACTGGATGCTCTGGAAGGTTGCAATCATACCGGTTACGGTACCCAGCAGACCCATCATAGGAGCGATAGCCGCCAATACTTTGATGATGGAGATACGCGTTTCCAGCGCTGGTGTTTCTTTCAGGATGGCTTCATCCAGTTTCAACTCCAGAGTCTCAACGTCAACATCTTTGTTCTCTTGGTACACTTTCAGTACACGGCCCAGAGCGTTGTTACCTGGGTTGGCAACATTCTTGGCCTGAGACTTAACACGGGCACCGATAACAGTCAGAGTCACCAGACGCTCCAGCGAGATCAGCAGACCCAGAGCCAGCAAGGCGATGATGATGTAACCAATGGTACCACCGGCCTCAATACGGTCTTGGAAGCTGGCCTTCTGAGTGAAGATGTTCAGCAGAGTACCGCGGGCAGGGTCAACATACAGCTTGGCTGTACCTGAAGTGGCTTTTTCGAAGTCAGCGATAGGCTTAACCTGATAACCTTCCGGCTGCTGAGACAGCTCCTGGATCAGACCCAGCTCGTGGTTCAGAACCACATACTTGTTATCAGCCAACAGGTTAAAAGCACCGACACGATAGATGGTGGTGTTGTTCACGTTACCATCAATGTCAGTTACAGAACCTTCAAACTTAACGACTTTGCCGGATTCGGCCATTTCGAAAAGTTGCTCTTCCCAGAAGCGTTCCAGCTCTTCAATCTTAGGTAGTTGCTTACGGGCACCCAGGTCCTGAACGAACTTGTCACGTCCTGGATACTGGGCACTGACGTTGGAGTTGATCAGCTTACCGGCGAAATCGCCAGCTTCGCCTTTAACTACACCGAACATTTCACCCAAGTCGCCCTGAGCGGTTTTCAGGTCTTCTTCAAGTTGAGCAATTTTACGCTCGTTATCGAGGAAGGCCTGGTTCAGGTCTTTACCACGTTGAGTTTCAGCAGCCAGCGCATCTTTTTCACGCTTCAGCAGGGCGGCCTTGTCGCCACGCTCAGCTTGGAACTCTTGTTCACGCTTAGCATTGATTTTGCCTTGAGCGGCACGTTCAACTTTAACTTGCTGCAGCAGTTGATCAATCGTCTTAGGCGCCTCTGCGGCACTGGCCATACCGGCAGACAGTGAGAAACTGGCAGCAACGACGGCGGTAGTGATTAGCTTTTTCATTATTGTGCAGCCTCCGCAGCTGGAATTGGTAGTGCGAACAGATCCAGAGCCCCTTGTTTACGGGCGATACGAATACCCTTAGTGATGTCACGCAGATAGCTGTCATCCAGCTTATCCCAACCCTTGGTTTCAGAGTTGTACATCCAGGCAGTCTTCTGGTCCAGGCTCTGAGCATACAGAGCTACGCGGCCCAAGCGGAAGAAATCAACCAGCACTTCTTTACCATCAAGGTTCAGCTTACCGGTTTCAACGTCAACAAAGCTGCCGTACTCACGCTCGATGCTGTAAGCATCCAGGATCAAACGGAACTTTTCAGCCAGAGTCACTTCGGCAGTGTTAAGCAGGTCTTTGAGGTTTTTAACGCGCTGTGCACGGTCTTCAGATTTGAATGGCAGATCCAGAGCCACGAACTGCTCCAGGGCATCAACCATTTTAAACATCAAAGGAACAACACCTTGACGCAGTTTGTCTACGCCATTGATATCGTCCTGAATGGATTTCATTGTGGCTTCCTGGTCAGCGACCAGACCAGCCAGATAATCATTGTAGGCTTTGAGAGATTCACGCTCGTCAGCAACGGCGGAATATTCGAAAAGCATATCTTGAGCCTGGTCAAAATACTTATCGATCTTCTTCTGTGACGCAACGGCGTCTGACTGCAGACGACCCGCGGCTTTTTGCGCGTCGGTAAGAGGATCTGCAACGACTAAGTTGCTGCTGGCGAGTGCCAGCGCGCCAACAAGCGCAGAAGCGATTTTTGTTCTATTGCTTACCTTGGACATAGTTCCCAACCAATTTGAAGTGATTAAAAAGGTTTAACTTTTCAGCAACAGCGCCCCGAATATCCCTATTTCAACGGCAGATGATGCTATCAAGTATGTCTTTCTCTTGTGATTGTTAGTTTTTTATCTTCCCTTTCCTATGCCCCTGAAGGCATAGACCCGCTGGCATCATTTCACAAAATGTTGACCTGTGTCAACATTTGAAATGAGACGAAAACGCTGGAAACTAAGGCTAACTGTGTGATTAATCATCAATGGCTTTTTTTTACATTTAGTGATCAAATATGTGTCGCCTTCCTGAGCCAAGAATAACCGCAAAAACAGCACAAGCTAATATTTAACCTTATGATTTATTTATAATTAAAAAGCATAAGGCGGTGCGTTATATTTTATAAATCTTTGAAGGAATCAATTCTGCAGACCGATGGCAATCCACTTTTTCCACACGATTACTATCCAGGGGAAGCCAGTTTCGTTAAAAACTCATTCGCCCTATTCACTGGTCAAAGAATCAATTGGCAACCGGGGCTTATTCCAGTTGTTACGTAATAGTGTTTTGTGAGTTTGGATGGATCCGCTACCTATATGTAGTATGAAAAACAAAAACCCCGGGTATCATCCCGGGGTTTCATTCTTTAAAGCTAACTTAATTCATCCAAAGATGAAGTGTGTCATTAGAACTTCATGCTGGCACGAACGAAGAAGTAGCGGCCCAACATATCATAGGTATAAGGGTCGGTATTCGAGTCGTTGTTACCAGTGTAGTACGGAGGCTCTTTGTCAAACAGGTTGTTAACACCGCCGGATACACGGATGCGGTCGGTGATATCGTAAGAACCTGACAGGTCATGGTAAACCACGCTGTCTACTGAAGGCGCGTAGCAGCTGCCATCATTTTTCTTACAAGCAAACGAGTCCATACCGTCGATGTAGCGAGCTTCATAAGTGACAGTCCAATCATCACCGGCAGCGGTAATGTTCAGGTTGCTCTTGAACTTGGCATAAGCACCCACGCCACCTGTGATATAGCCACGATAGTCAACTGCATTACCATCCGGGTCAAACTCTTCATACTCACTCAGGATAGAGCTGTCCCAGCCGGCCTTCCAGTCCAGACCGAAGGCATCGAATACGTAGGCAACGTTGATGTCGTAACCTGAGGTATTGGTAGCACCTATGTTCTGCAAACCGTTGTCGAACTTAATACGACCGCTATTGTCGAGTTCAATGTTGGAAGACTGACACAGCGCAGTGCCTGTGTTGATCTTGTTACCACCGGCATCCAGACACTGGTTGGCAATATAGTTGTTGTCAACTGAAGTAATAGTGTTGGAGATCTCGATGTCATAGTAATCGACGGTCAGAGACAGACCTTCTACAAAGCTTGGTGAATACACCAGACCCAGAGTAGTGATATCAGCTTCTTCAGGGGTCAGCATTTCGTTACCACCAACAGTCACTTCAGCCTGATCCTGATCGGTAGCAGGGTGAACAATCTGCTCGAATGATGGTGACTTACCACCATACAGTTCATATACAGTTGGGGCACGGAAGGCAGTGGACATACCACCGCGGATCATCAGGTCATCATAAACACGCCAGGTCAGACCCAGTTTCCAGGTAGTATCATCACCGAAAGTGCTGTAATCGAAGTAACGCATAGCGGCGCTCAGATCCACTTGCTGCGCCAAAGGCAATTCGCTAAGCAGTGGGATTGCCAATTCTGCGTAAAATTCATTAACACTGAAGTCACCGGAGGTTGGCTCTACGCGAGGATCGTTTGCCAAGCCCTGGGAAGTCAGGGAATCCGGAGTATAATGCGCAGCCTCTTTACGATGCTCGTAACCCGCTGCAAAGCCCATTATACCGGCAGGCAGTTCAAACAAATCTCCGGACAGAGTCGCTGCAATAATATCCAACTCGCTGCCACCGCTGTTCACTTCGGTATATATGTATGGCTTGATGCTCTCACCTTCCCATGATGATTGCAGGAAAGGATCAAAAGTGCCCTCAAGAACCGCAGCGTTGATGGAGCCCAAGTTGTGCAGGTTAGCCAGAGTATCGGTTGAGTCGTTCTTACCTTTGTTGTAAGAAGCATCCCAGGTCCAGCCGTTTTCAAACTCACCTTCCAAGCCAACAACGATACGAATAGTGTCTACTACTTGGTCAAAGTCACGGGTACCGGACTCAACCATACGACGGCCATAAGCCAGTGCTTCACCGGGTTGAACCCAAGGCAGCAGTTCATCGGTCATCCAGCCACCGGCTGACTTAGGATTGTAAACCCAAGCAGAGTTGTTCCAGATTGGCTGAGGCGCCATCTGCTGATTGGACCAACGCTTGGAGTACATGGCTTCAGTGAAGAAACGAATCGATTCGGTCAGTTCATAAGTACCCGCCATGGACAGGTTCAAACGCTCCATTGGCGTCGACAGGTAACTGTCCTTGGCGTAGTTGTATCTGTCGGCATCGCTGAACTCATGATAAGTTCCACCCAAGCCGCTCAGATCCGCCTCAGACATGCCATCAAAGTATTGGAACTTAGGCTTGCCCTCACCGTTATCAACATATTCACCATAGTAGCCCTTGTCACCTATGGCATAAGCGCCTTCTGGTCCTGTGCCCACGATACCAAAGTTGTTGTCACCCCAGATGTGACCGCCTTGAGAATAGCTACTACCGCCGCAGTACAGGCTACGCTCACCCTTTGGACCTGTCTCCGCAATGGGGCACTTTGAGAAATCACGGTCAGCCTGGCTGGCATCACCACGCTTGGTGTATTGAGCATTAACAACGACATTACCTTTCTCAAAGGTGTTACCCAGTGTCATGTCGATGCTGGACTCGTCAGCGTCACCTTCACCGGAAAGGCCTGTTTGAACGTTGATTTCAAAGCCGTCGAAATCTCTTTTCAGAATGATGTTAACCACACCGGCAATCGCATCGGTACCATAAATGGCAGAAGCGCCATCTTTCAGTACTTCGACACGCTGGATCATAGATACCGGAATGGTGTTAAGGTCAACAGAAGATGCCGCACCGGTACCGGATGCAATCATACGGCGACCATTCACCAGAACCAGAGTGCGGTTATCACCCAAACCACGCAAGTTAATGCGCGAGTTACCGCCTGAGCCATTGTTGATACCGGCGTTGGTCATGGCACCACCGGCTGAGGTCATTTTTTGCAGAACGTCGTCAATATTCACTGCGCCTGACGCTATGATAGATGAAGCATCGATCACACTGACAGGGCTTGCGGTTTCCATATCGGTGCGCTTGATACGAGAGCCTGTAACCTGAATACGCTCTACATTGTCAGCACCTTCTTCGGCCGCCAAAACGGTTGGAGCGCTTAAAGCAGTCGCTGCAACACCACCAACCAATGCCAGACGCACTGCGTTGGTTAACGAATTATTCTTATACATACTTATCTCCCTTTCGACATCTTGTGTCTTGGTAACGGATCCAAATGCTTTGTCCGGATCCTTTAGTTGTTTGCAGGTATACACGAGTGACCAGCAACAATTTCACGCAAATAAAATCACATAACAAACATTTTATCAACATTTGAAACATTAATATTGCACATAAAACCAACAACAAAAGAGAGATAAGATTATTTCATTGAGTATGAATATAGTGTCTCTTACAGCAGTAACAGCTTATCTTAACCAGAATATCGTTATGTAAGACCTTGAAGTAAATGGAGTTTATCAAAACCCGCCCCCACTCACCCAAACGTAACAAACCCGTTACACATCTCTTTCTGGTAAGCTGTGCCAACACTTTTTTTTCCAATAAAAAAGCGCCTTTCGGCGCTTTTTTAAACAGTTCTATTAACAATCAAAGGGTGTAACGAATACCAATAGCGATGCCATCATCCTCTGATAATGACATTCTGGCTTCTTGCGCTTTGTCGGCACTGGTAAAGTCGCTGTAATCTTTACGTGCTTCAACATAGAGAACCGTATTCAGATCCCAAACAAAGTGTAAACCTACAACCACAAACTGACGCTTGAACACATCGTTAGGATCGGCATTAAAGTTTGGTTGAATAACGTAGTCTTTCCCTGCATCCAGAATGTTATAAGACACAAAAGAACGTAGACCATTATCAAACTTGTAAGAAACTAAAGTTTCAACACCATAGGCATCTTTAATCAAGCGGCCGATGTTATCAGTATCATGGTTTTCTTCTTTGTGAACGTTTGCGGCAACATATAAGCCATTCTGGTCAAAATCACCCCAAGTCGCGCCCACACCATAGATTAAATCAACAGCTGTTTTTTGCTCACCTGTACCATAGACCACATCAAACTCACCACGGTTAACACCCGCCATTAAGCTGAATTTATCAGTAGCCTTGTAGGTCAAAGATGCACCATAGGTGTAATCGTAAGTAACTTGTTGCGCTTCTTTCTTACCTGCATTCCATTCTGCTTCACAGGCACTCTCAGTGATGTTTTCGATGTCGCAGGTATAGAAACTGCTATTTTTTAATTGTGCCTGGACCGCAAAGCTCACATCTCCGATGCTGTTACGGTATTGAACGACTTTATCACCACGACCAACACCGTTTACCGCGCCATCGTCTTTGTTGAAAGTGTATACACCAGCAGCATTACCATCCCATACAAAACCGTAGTTAGTGTTGTATACCACGTCATACCAAGCACCCCATTGTTTACCAATAGTAATAGTGCCATATTTATCATGGCTAATGCCTGCATAGCCCAGACGGTTGTAGAAGAACTCATCCTGCACCGATTCGAAACGGTTGTTATAAACAATGTCGCTGCTGCCAACAGGGTTCACGCCCCATTCCAATTTGGCAAATGTGTTCCAACCGTGGGTTAACTCACGGCTAAAACCAAAATTAATCCTGGAAGCACCATTGACAACTTCCGTTTCACCCTGAGTATTGATTACTCGGACATCAACGAAACCGCCGATTGAGACTGCATTTTTCTGATCTTTGTAGATTTCAATAGCTTGAACCGATGGAACGGCCAAGAGTCCTGCCAGGACGGATGCGATGAGAGTCTTGTTCATTTGTTGTAACCTTAAGTGTTTTCAGTCTGCCTACCCCATTCCGTTGTTTTATTTCCTTCCAAGGGGAGCGAAGATTAGCAAAAGCTCAGTAAAGCGGCAAAGACAAAAATCACATTTTTTATTACTTTTGCCTTAAAAAAAACCATAAAGGCCGTAAAAATCCAGAAATAAAACCAACCATTAACCTTGTTAACTTTTTGAAACAATTTTGGTATTAGATTAAACTCAACTGTCCAGTGCTGATAGAGGTAAAACTTTCTTTCATTATAGAAAGTATTGGATCGGCTATCGGCTTGATTTGTCTTTCAATATAGTAGTTATAATCAATGGCTGAACGTCTGAGGGAAACAGCTTCGGGGCCATTGATTGTGATCAGGTAGTCTATCCGGGTGCCCAAACGACCATAACGCGGATCACAGGTCTGCTCCAACAATTGTCTGGCCGCCTTGACATGGGGTGACGCCTTGGCCTGATAAGCATCCAATTTACGCCTTAGTCGCTTGGAGAAAATAAGCTCGTTATCATAATCGCCGCGTTTAAGCGCTTCTATTTCCGTAGCCAGAAAGCCCACCACATCCAAGCCATTGAACATACGCCGGTACAGCTCGTATTGAATCCGTCTGGCCAGAGGACTCCAATCACTGCGAACCTGCTCCATGCCTTTGAAAATAATATCCAATTGACCTTGACTATTGCGACTGGCACCGACATAGCGCTTTTTGGAGCCTTCTTCTGAATCCCTGAGAGTGGGCATCAGAAACTGTTCATAATGACGCTCAAACTCGAGTTCCAAATGACTTTGCAACTGAAAATGCTCCGCCAAATGCTGTTGCCACTTGGCGGTTATCCTAGCGGCCAACTCTCTGCCGAAGGCTTGCGGCTCTGTGATGTCATGCTGTTGTCCCAGCCAAACAAATGTGGAATCTGTGTCGCCATAGATGACACTCATGCCTTCGTCCTCAATCCAACGTTTGGTCTGCTGCATTATCTCATGACCGCGCATAGTAATTGAGCTTGCCAACCGGGCATCGTGAAACACACAGCCCCGAGACCCCAGCACCCCATAAAGCGAATTCATGATGATCTTGATTGCCTGAGACAAAGGCGCATTGGCTTGGGCCTTGGCACTTTCCCGCTCTTGTGCCAACTTGGCGATAAGCGTTGGCAAGATAGCTTGTTTGCGGCTGAATCTGGCACCGAGAAAGCCGGGTACTGTCTCGGCTTCGGGCTCACCCATACCCTGTACCAACCCCATGGGATCGATCAAAAAAGTGCGAATAATAGAAGGGTATAGACTCTTGAAGTCCAGTACCAGAATGTCCCGGTAAAGGCCCGGAATGGAGTCCATCACATAGCCGCCGGGGCTTTCCAGGCCATCACTGGCCGGTGCTGCCGGCGCCACAAATCCACCGCGGTGCAAGTGTGGCAGGTAGAGATGATTGAACGCCGCCACCGAAGCCCCTACCCGGCCAAACTCCAACCCGGTCAGCTGCGCCCGGGCGAGGGCAAAATTCAATAGATCGGTTTTATCGAAAATATCCAGCACCAGACGGCAATCGGTCAGATTGTAGTGGGCCAAGGCCAATTTATCCTCTTGAAAGAGCTGGCTTATCTCTTGGCCGCGATCTTCAACTTGATCTATCGCCTTACCCTCACTCAAGAGTGCGCGGGAGACAAACTCGAGCGAATAGCGCTCAAACTGATAGAAGGCGGCCTTGAGCCAGTCTATACCGTCCAATACCACTCTCCCGGGCAAAGAGAGGGTTTCCGGCCGATACTTGCCTTCCACCAACCAGGACATGGGCACGCCTCCGCGCCCAAGCCGTGCTTCAATACCATGATGGGCGTAGCGTCGGCTCAGCAGTGCCAGGTCAAAATTGACAACCGACCAACCTATGATAATGTCCGGGTCCCAGAGACAAAACCAGTCAATCAAAGCCTGCAACAAGGCTGCTTCATCCCTGACCCAGTGGATATAGTCTGGCCCGTCCTGGGCTTGACCTATCATGTACACGCGCTGAAACAGTGCTCCATTGCGGTCACGACCGTAGAGTCCGACGGAATAGAGCTCGCCCTGCATGCTGCATTCAAGATCGAGGGAAATAACAGCCAAACCTACATTGTTCAGCGAGGCTTTCCTGGCGCGGCTGGCAACAAACCGTGTCAGTGCGCCGCTTTCCTCGCTGAAATAACCGTAAAACTCGGCATCGAGCGCAATAAAGCGCTCAATCAAGAAACGCTGCTGGGGTTTAAGATCGGCTTCATACAAGGGCATTCCCTGATCCTGGGCCTGCTTTTGCAGTAACCGCATCTGTTGCCGACTGCGACTGTAAAGCGCCGCAACCTTCTCTTTAGCGAAGTTTCTCAGCGCCAGCGGCTGGGTCCGTACCTGGCTTAAACTTTGACATAAAGCCGCCGCATCCTTCTCTTTGGCAAAGCAAATCTGCTCCTGTCCCGGCACCTCAACCAACACAGGCCCCTGCTCGGTGGCCAGATAGTATTGCAGGCATAACCCCTCGTCTCTCTGAACCAGATGACGGGTAAGAATACGGCCTTTCAGGGTTTGCGGCGTGTTTTGGGGCATGAGTCGGGACAATCGTGTTTTAGAGGTTTATTAGCATAAGAAATTACTGGTATTATATACAGGATAATTTTCCAGAACCGAGTCTCATGCTAGCAGCCCATGTAAAGACCCAGATCCGCGAGATCTACAAGGACATTGCCTCCGCACTGCCCAACTTCCGTTCCCGCCGGGAGCAGAATTATATGGTGGCGGAGATCTCCAAGACACTTGCCGGTGAATACGACAAGCAGCGGCGCATCATGGTGATTGAAGCGGGCACAGGTATAGGTAAATCCCTGGCCTATATTCTGGGAACCATACCTCTGGCGCTGGCCAGCAAGAAAAAAGTCTGTATCGCCACCGCCACTGTGGCGCTGCAGGAGCAGTTGCTGCATAAAGATCTGCCGTTTTTTCTGCAACACTCCAAACTCAACTTCCGTTACGGTCTGGTCAAAGGGCGCCAGCGTTACGTGTGCCTGGCCAAGCTTGAGATGTTGGTAGGTGACGGCAACGGCAGCCAGATGGCCATGTGGCAAACCAAGCCGGATACCTCACAGGTTGAGCAGTTGCAGGCTTTGCTCAAAGACTATCAGGATGGCCGCTGGAATGGTGAACTTGATACCCTCAAAACGCCGCTGCCGGACCACCTGTGGCAACAGATAGCCTGTGACAAACACAGCTGTCATCGCCAACTGGCCAGTCACAGCCACTGCCCCTTCCACAAGGCCCGCGAAGATATTGATACCTGGGATGTGCTTATTGCCAACCATAGTTTGTTACTGGCCGACCTTGAACTGGGTGGCGGTGTGATTCTGCCGGATCCGGAAGAAGTCTATTACGTTATCGACGAAGCCCATCACCTGCCGAATGTAGCCAGGGACTTCTCCAGCGCCCAGGCTACGCTCAGAGGGGCCTGTGATTGGCTGGAGAAAGTCAGCAAGACCACGGCCAAACTGCAAAACCAAATAAAGAGCAACAATATTATTGCCCCGGCGCAGGCGATGCTGGATCGCATCGAAGAATTAACCGGCCTGCTGAATCAGGTTGCCCACTACTGTGATACCCAGCCCAAACTCTTTGCCAACCCGGAAAACCGCCTGCGGTTCGAACATGGCAAGCTGCCGGACGCCCTGTTGATTCAGGCAGAAAACCTGGCCACGGCTTCCAACGATGCCCTCAAGCAATTCAATAAGATGCAGGCTATTCTCAGCGAAAGCGTCAAGGATGGTGAATTACCAAGGCATCAGGCCGAAGCCCTATTGAGTGAAACCGGCTTTATGATGCAGCGCCTGGAAAACCTGCAAAAGCTCTGGAAAATGATGGCCAAGGAGGATAGCCCCAAAGGTGCCCCCACCGCCCGCTGGATTGAAGCCCTCAGCGGCAAGCAGCAGGACTACCTTTTCAGTGCATCGCCAATCGAAGTCGGCTATATGCTGGAACATATGTTGTGGGAAAAAGCCGCCGGTGTCGTGCTATGTAGCGCCACCCTCAGAGCGCTGAACCGCTTTGAGCATTTTGCCTATCAGGTTGGCCTGTCACTCAATGATGGCAGTCGCTACCTGGCGCTGCAGTCGCCTTTCGATTTTGAGAACAACGCCACTCTCTACCTGCCGAAAATGCGCACCGAGCCAACCGAAGACGCCTACACAGAAGAACTCGCCAGCCAGATAAAGCAGTTGGTAGAGGGTGAAATGGCCACTCTGGTGCTGTTTGCCTCCTACTGGCAGATGGAAAAGGTAGCCGATTTACTGCGCAACAAATTGGTATCCGAACCGCTGATCCAGGGCAGTGCCCCACGCCAGCACTTGCTCGAGCAACATAAGCAGAAATGTGACAAAGGTGAGCCCAGCATTATCTTTGGTACCGGCAGTTTTTCCGAGGGTCTCGACCTTCCCGGCGACTACCTGACTAACCTGATAGTAACCAAGCTGCCGTTTGCCGTGCCAACCTCGCCGGTAGAGCAGGCCCATGCAGAATATGTCAAAATGAAAGGCGGTAACCCGTTTTTACAATTGACTATTCCGGATGCGTCACGGAAACTCATCCAGAGTTGCGGCCGCCTGTTGCGAAAAGAGCAGGACTATGGCCGAATAACCATATTAGACAGGCGTTTGGTAACCAAAAGATACGGGTCGTCGCTGCTTGATGCCCTGCCGCCTTACCGTCGCGTTATCGAATGATGCGCTCAATCAGGATGTAAAGTGGATATTCTGCTCGAACCCAGCAGCTGGGCCATATTGGCCGCAGTCGGCCTGCTGGCCGGATTTATTGATGCCGTAGTCGGTGGTGGCGGTCTACTGTCCATTCCCGCCTTGCTGACAGTGGGCATGCCACCTCATCTGGCGCTGGGGACCAATAAACTGGCTGCCTGCTTCGGCTCCTCCATGGCGGCATTTACCTATTACCGCAAGCAGTTGCTGACCCCCAAGTTCTGGCTGTTCGCCTTTATTGCTACTGCCATAGGCGCCGTTATCGGCAGTATTGCCGTTTATCTCATCGACACCCGTTGGCTGGAAAAAATTCTGCCACTGCTTATTATCGCCATCGCGTTCTATTCGCTGTTTTCACCCGGAGCCATGGGCTGCAGCCAATGTAAACCCGTCACCGAAACGCCGGCCAAGCATAAACAGATACTTCAAGGGCTGGGGCTTGGCGCCTACGACGGCTTTGCCGGCCCGGGCATTGGCGCCTTTTGGGCCGTCAGCTCGACCGCGCTGTACCGCCTGCCCTTCCTGCACAGCAGTGCCTTGGCAAGGGCAATGACTTTTGTCAGCAATATCACGGCATTGATGATTTTCTTGCTGCTAGGTAAAGTGCACCTTTTGGTAGGCGTGGTGATGGGCTTGTGTATGATGCTGGGTTCTTATATCGGCGCCCACTCGGCTATCCGCTTCGGAATGCCGTTTATCAGGCCACTCTTTATTGCTATTGTGGTACTTATCGCCGCTAATCTAGCCTGGAGTGCCTGGTTTTGAACACCAATCAACTGGTACAACGTCTGCGGGAACAGCTCAGGCAGTTGGAGCAAGAAGTGCTGCAACATGATGCCTCTTTGCCAGCGGCACAGCGCAAACTACTGCAGGATACTGAACGCTTCAACAGCGAGTTGTTTATTCAGCATGGTGCCCAACTCTATCCCTGTGTGGAACAGCTGCACAAGAGCATAGATCAGTTGGAAAAACAGTTACGCCATCAGTTGGCCCAACACACTATCGCCTTAAGCTGCGAACGCATTCAGGACAGGTTTGTCGCCCTGAAACGGGCCTTGGGAACCACAGGTCTCAACGCCAGGATCCAAAAGCTGCAGCAGACCAGTAAGCGGCAAAGCTACCAACAACGTCAGGGCCGCCGACACCAGGAAAGTGGTTTTGGCTGGATAGCCGCGGGTGTTATGCAAAACAGCCATCAATTGTACGAAGAGCTGAACAAACATCTGAACTGGGCCAAAAAAATAGAACAAAAGATTGAACAATTGCAATCAAAGCTTGAAAACTGTCATAGTACTGACAAAATCCCCGTCCAGAATGACATCCTTTTGATGCATCGCCGCCTCGGTAAGTGCAGGCAGGCGATCAGCTATATTGAAGATCGCATTCAGGCATTCGAACGTCCGCATCAGAGTTACAATCGTTAAGGAGCAACAATGAAACTACGCTTGACCGCCTCGGCCATACTGGCCCTGCTCAGCACTTCCTCGGTATTTGCGGCCAATCTGACCATCCCTATGTCTTTTGAAT